>JBIKWS010000266.1:0-5659 GCA_044356195.1 Cyanophyceae cyanobacterium | reverse complement strand
GATGCCAAGGTAGCCCAGGCCGGCTTCGAGCAGGATGGTGCTCGCCGTCAGCATGACGGCCATCACGAGGATGGTCGGCAGGATGTTGGGCAGGATGTGACCGAAGATCAGTCGCGCGTCCGAAGCGCCCAGTGCCCGGGAGGCCAGGATGAACTCGCGTTCCTTGACGCTCAGCACCTGCGCGCGGATCACCCGTACCATTCCGGGCCAGCAGACGAGGCCGATGATGACAAACAGGCTGACCATTCCCCGCTGCAACTTCACGTCGAGCCAGTGCCATGGCAGGGCTGTGGGATGCAGGTGCAGGACGCGTCCATCCATCACTCCGGCGAAAGCGACCGCCAGCAGGATGGCCGGAAGGGTCATGTTCATCTCCGTGAAGCGCATCAACAGCAGGTCCAGTTTTCCGCCGTGGAATCCGGCGATCACCCCAACGACCACTCCGATCAGTGTCGCGGTGAGCATTCCCGCCACGCCCACGGTGAGGGAGACCCGTGTGCCGAAGACGACGCGGCTGAAGACGTCGCGTCCGAGATAGTCCGTGCCAGCGATGAACTCGCGGCCGGCCGGGAGCGGCATGCCGTCCGCGTCGAGGCCGTTGGGGAATTGTTGGATCGGATCGCGCAGCAGGCCGGCCCTGACCCAGAGCGGGGCGGTCAGCGCCGCCAGGATCAGAAGGGCGAGCAGGCACCCGCCGGTGAGGACAAGTCGGTTCCGGAGAGCTGCGCCCAGCAGGCCTTGAGATTCAGATGCGGACATCGAGGGCTTCGCGTTCACCAACCTATGCCCACGACGGTGCGGGACGACGCAGTGCTTTGCGACCGCGAAAATGGGGTCACGCCGGATCTATGTCTTTTGGTCACAGAGAAGGACTCGCGCAGAGGCGCGGAGGCGCGGAGGGGGACAGGACAACGGGAGCTGCGCCCATTCATGGCTTGGATGTTGTTGGGTGGGGGCGGGACCGCAGGGCGTTGCCCTGGGCTGGCTTGGGTTGCCCCTTCGGGGCGTGGATCCCGATTCGGAACGCGAGCAGGATTCCCATCGGCAAGATGCCGGGGCGACAGGGTGGGGATGACGAGGAGCCGGGTCGGCTGCCTTCCTCGCACGCGTCGGGATCGGGATCGGGATCGGGATCGGGATCGAGTTCGGGTTCGGGTTCGAGTCCGGGTTGGAGTTCGATAAAGCGGATCCCGATCCGGATGTTGCGTGGTGGACGAAAGATGTGACCGCAGGCTCCGCCGCCTGGAGTCCGGGGTTGTGCATCTTGGGTACGTCGGAGGCGTTGAAGCGGATAGCCCGGGGTGCGAAGCAACCCCGGGTCCTGGGAACTCAAGGGGACGCCTACCCCGACAGGGGTTGCAGATTCCCGAATCTTCGCACCCCTCCGGGGTGCGGATTCCAATGGGACGCCAAACTCCCCGGGTGCGTGCTTCGCACGACCCGGGGCTATCGGCTTTAACGCCTCCGGCGTACGGACTCCGCCTTAACCATGCGATGGTAGTCTCACGCGGAGCCGCGGAGAGCGCGGAGGCGCAGAGACGCGGAGGGGTTTAGGATAACGGGAGTTGGGCCGCGCTTTCATGGCTTGGGTGTCATTGCGTGGTTCCAAACATTGCCGGAGGACGGCAGGGTGGGACGCATGACGAGCGTGTGGAAATGGGCGGTGGCGATCGGGGGCGTCGCCTTGGTGTCCGGATGCGTGGTTGGAAACCGTGGGCGGACCCAGCTGAAGGAGCTTTCGGAGACGTTCGTGGAGTCGCACTTTGCGATGCGCCCGATGGAGGCGGTGGCGTTGGGGTGGCATCAGTACGATGGGAAGTTCGTCGTGCCAACACGCGAGGTGATGGTGTCGGAGCGGGCGCGCCTGGAGCGCTATGATCATGCTTTCCGGGCTGTGGATGTGAGCGGGTTGGGCGCATCGGAGCGACTCGACCTGGAACTGCTGAAACTGGTGGTGGCGCGGGAGCGCTGGTCCGTCGAGGTGCAGCGGAACTGGACGCGCAACCCGATGATGTACGCGGGGTGGATGGATGTGAGCTTCTACCTGAAGCGGGATTTCAAGCCGTTGAAGGAGCGGGTGGCGGACATGACGGGAATCCTGGTGCAGGCCCCGGCGGTGTTCGCGGCGGGACGGACGAATCTCGGGGTGGTGGTGCCGCGGCCCTTCGTGGAGACGGCGATCGATGTGGCGTTGGGAACGGCTTCGTTCCTGGAGAAGGATGTGCTCGCCGAGGCTCGCAAGTGCGGCGATCCGGCGGTGCAGGGAGCCTTCGAAAAGGCGAACCGGGTGGCCGTCGACGAATGCCGCGCCTTCGCCGAATGGCTGAAGAAGGAACGGTTGCCCGTGGCGGATGGATCGTTCGCGGTGGGGCGCGACGGCTTCGCGGAGATGCTGCGAGCCGAGGGCGTCACCGAGACCCCGGAGGAAATCCTCGAGATGGGGTTGCAGGAACTGAAGCGGGAGCAGGCCCGGTTTGATGCGGCGGCCAAGGAGATCGATCCGACCCGTCCGGCCGCGGACGTGTACAAGGCGATCCAGAAGGATCATCCGACGGCGGCGGGGTTGATCGAGGACACGCGGCGCAACCTGGAGGTGATCCGGTCGTTCGTGATTGATCGGAAGCTGGTGACGATCCCGAGCGAGGTCCGGGCGCGGGTCGCGGAGACATTGCCTCCGTTCCGTGCGACGAGCTTTGCGTCCATGGATACACCGGGGCCGTTCGAGACGAAGGCGACGGAGGCGTACTATTACGTGACACCGGTGGAACCCGAATGGCCCGCGGCGCAGGCGGAGGAATGGTTGTCGGCGTTCAACTACTACACGACGGATGTGGTGAGCATCCATGAGGCGTACCCGGGGCATTACGTGCAGTTCCTGGCGCTGAATGCGTCGAAGGCGACGACGGTGCAGAAGATCTTCCCGTTCTATTCCTTCGTGGAGGGGTGGGCGCATTACACGGAGCAGATGCTGATGGAGGCGGCATTCATGCAGCCGCAGGATCCGGTCCGGGCGAGCGCGGCGGAACGCGTGAAGGCGGCGAAGTATCGGTTGGCGCAGTCGGATGAGGCGTTGCTGCGGCTTTGCCGATTGTGCTGCGCGATCCAGTTGCACTGTTCCGGGATGACCGTGGACGAGGCGACGGCGTTCTTCCGGGAGCATTCCCATTACGCGGAGAAGCCGGCGCGGAGCGAGGCCACGCGCGGGACGTATGATCCCGGGTATTTGTATTACACGCTGGGGAAGTTGCAGATCCTCAAGCTGCGCGAGAAGGCGCGGCAGCAGTTGGGCGATCGGTTCGATGCGCTGAGGTTCCACGATGCGCTGTTGTCCCATGGAGGCGCGCCGATTCCGTTGCTGGAGGGGTTTGTGGTGGGGGGGAAGCGGTGAAGTTGAAGTTGCCAGTTTCCAGATCCCAGTTCCCAGATTGCGCGGAGGCGCATCTTGAAACTGCCCTCGTTTGAGAATTGGAACGGGGCGGCGATGTCCTCATCGCCCCGGGAATGGCTTTGGAACGGCGACGAGGACGTCGCCACCCCGTTCCTTGCGGGGTCAGTGTCAAGATGCGCCCTTTGCGCGGGCGCGCCTACCGGGGTGATTGCGTGCAGCGTAGACGTCGACGTCAGGAGGCAATTGTTTGAGAACTCCCCTTGGGTCTGCCTCGTGACCTCGTTGGCTACGGCGTGGAACTGGGAACTGGCGACTGGGGACTGGGAACTCTCCCTGGCCCTGCCTCGTGACCTCGTCAGCGACGGCTAGGCGAGGATCGGGCGGACGACGGTGCCGTGGACGTCGGTGAGGCGGAAATCGCGGCCCTGGAAGCGGTAGGTGAGGCGTTCGTGGTCGATGCCGAGGAGGTGCAGCAGGGTGGCCTGTAGGTCGTGGACGTGGACGGGGTCGCGCACGACGTTCATGCCGAGATCGTCGGTTTCGCCGAAGGAGATGCCCGGCTTGATGCCGCCGCCGGCCATCCAGAGGGTGAAGGCGTAGGGATGATGGTCGCGTCCCCATCGGACCCGGTCTTCGAGGCTTCCCTGGATGAAGGGCGTGCGGCCGAATTCACCGCCCCAGACGACGAGGGTGTCGTCGAGGAGACCGCGACGTTCGAGATCGAGGACGAGTGCCGCCGAGGGTTGGTCGGTGTCACGGCATTGGTGGTAGAGCTCGGTGGTGATGGAGTTGTGCTGGTCCCATCCGGCGTGCATGAGCTGGACACAGCGGACACCCCGTTCGACGAGCCGGCGCGCCATGAGGCAGTTATAGGCATAGGTGCCCGGATTGCGGACGTCGGGTCCGTATTCCTTCAGGACGGACTCCGGTTCGCGGGAGAGGTCGGTGAGTTCCGGGACGGACGTCTGCATCTGGAAGGCCATCTCGTACTGGGCGACGCGCGCGGCGATCTCGGGATCGCCCCACGTGTGCAGATGCTGGTCGTTCAGGGCCGCGAGGTCGTCGAGCATGGCCCGGCGTGTGGTGCGATCGATGCCGTCGGGATTCGAGAGGTAGAGGACGGGTTCGGCGCTGCCGCGGAGTTTCACGCCCTGGTGGCGGGAGGGAAGGAATCCGGAACCCCAATAGAAATCGTAGAAGATCTGGCCGCAGCTGGTGTTGCGGGTGACCGAGGTCAGGACGGCATAGGTGGGGAGGTTTTCGGCCATCGAACCGAGGCCATAGCCCATCCAGGCTCCGAGCGCGGGTCGGCCGGGAATCTGGGAGCCGGAAAGGAGCAGCGAGATCGCGGGAGCGTGGTTGACGGCATCGGTGTGCATGCCTTTCACGAAGCAGAGTCGATCGGCGATCTGCGCGGTGTGGGGCATGAGGGCGGAAACCCAGGCTCCGGATTGTCCGTGTTGGCGGAACGGTTCGACGGGAGCGAGGAGGCGCTTGCCGTCCGCCTTGCCGGTCATCGTGCTGAAACGTTTTCCGCCGATGTATTCGTCGGGCACCGACTTCCCGTGATCGCGGATCAGGCGTTCCTTGTAGTCGAAGAGGTCGACGTGCGTCGGGGCCCCATTCTGGAAGAGGTAGATGACGCGTTTGGCGCGCGGGGCGAAGTGGGCACCCAATGCGGGAAGTCCGCTGGCGGCCATGGCGGAATCGCGCGGCAGGAGACCCGCCAATGCGGCGAGACCAAGGCCCGTGCCGGAACGGCCAAGGAACTCGCGTCGGGTGAGTTGGCGGAGACGTTCGACGCTGGGTTGGGGCGGGTTCATGGGGTCACTCCTTCGAAAGGGCTTCGTCGAGGTTCAGGACGGTGGAACAGGCGAGGGTCCATGCGGCCTGTTCGATGGGATCGAGCCCGGCAGGGTTTGGGGATTCGCCGGTGGCCACGAGTTTCCGGGCGGCTTCGGGATTTGCCGTGAAGCGGGCGAGGTGACGTTGGACGCCCGAGAGGAGGATGGCGGATTCGGCCTCGGTGGGGACGCGACCGAGGACGGTGAGGAAGAGGTTCCGGCCGCGGGTTTCAGGCGGGGTGGACAGGAGGCGCGCGGCGAGGACCCGGGCGGCTTCAAGATAGGTGGTGTCGTTGAGGAGGAGCAGGGCCTGCAACGGGGTGTTGGTGCGCGGGGTGCGGACGGTGCACGTCTGGCGGTTGGCGACGTCGAAGAAGAGGGTCGGGCCAACGATCCGACGCCAGAACACGTACAGGCTCCGTCGATA
>JBIKWS010000265.1:0-5675 GCA_044356195.1 Cyanophyceae cyanobacterium | reverse complement strand
GTCCTGAGGATCGCACACCGCCATCTGGACGAGATCCGCAAACGCGACGGACTCCGGTACCGCCCGATCGATCTCGTCATCGAACCGGAGGTCGCCCGCGAACTCGCGGCCGAAGGTTACGACGTCCGATACGGCGCGCGGCCGTTGCGACGTTCGATCGCACGGAAGCTTCTCGTCCCGCTGGCGGAAGCCTTGAATGGCTATACGAAGGACATCCCGCTCCGCGCCGAGATCCGTTGGCAGGAGGGGCGGCCCGTCATCGAGGTCCGTTCAGTCATGCCCGCGCCCAGGAACCGCAAGGCGTCCTCCGGTGCCTTACCCGCGGCTCCGGCTTCCGAAGCCCAGCTTGCCGGCGAGGTCACCAACTTCCGCCGACTCGTCGGGCGCATGGGTTCCAGCGCGGCGGCGGCGCGGGTCGACGATGAAATCTCCCTGCTCGAAGCCGCGGAGCGCCGCGCGGGAACCCGGAAGGAAATCCCGCCTGAGAACCGGGCGCGACTCGAACGGCTGCGAAGCGCCTCCGCCAATGCCACGACACTCGACGGACGCAGCCGCGAACTGGAAGCCGACGTCCTGCTACCGCTTTTCGAGCGTCGCCCGATCGACCTCCCGGGCCTCCAGACACGCCTGGGCCAGCTGACAGCCGACCGGCGCGAAGTGATGCACGACCTGTTCCGGGCCCACCTGCCGGCTCCGGACCACATACTGTTGGGATTCTTTGCCGAACCGCGCGAACTCCTCGCAGCGGTTGCCGGTGCCTTCCACCGACTCGCGACGAAGGTGGGATCGGTGCGGACCCTGCAATTCATCACGGCCAAAGGTGTCGGCAAACGCGGCAGCCCCGTGCTTGAGCGGCAACCGTCCGATACGCCGACCGTCTGGCCGGATCCACTGCCCGCATCGGTCTGGGGAGTTGCCTTCGAAGTCCACGGCGACCTCTGCTTCCCGCGCTTCGCCGGTGAGGAAGGGCTTCATGTCTTTCGCCAGGGACGTTCGGACCAGGTGGTCTGGGTCCAGACCACCCAGAAGGTCCTGGATCAGATCCGTATTCCCGAGCGCATCGAACAGGCCGGCCGGATCCGGACTCTCGGCGGGGACATCCGCCGCACCCACCTCACCGCCCAGGACGTGATCCGCGACTCACAACTCGGCGAACGTCCCTGCTCCGAGCACGGTTGGGAGGCGGCCCTTGGAAACCTGATCGAAGAACGGCTCACGCGGATCATCGAGGCAGCCACCGGCGGAGGGAACCCATGACCTTCAACGTTCCGGTCTTCGTCGAGGAGAAATCCAGCGACGACACGCGCTCCCCGTCATTCACCGTCCAACCGCTGTTCGCACAGGGCCCCACCCAGCGCGCCGACAAGCTCAGCCGCGCCCTGGCCCGGCTCACCAACGATCTCCAGACGCTGTTGCACGAACTTGGACGCGAGCCGCGACACGAGGCCCTTTCCGTCTGGACGTTCCAGCCGCCCCTGAAGGACGCCACCCTCGAACTCCGTCTCGACCTCGAATCCGGATCCCACCGCCTGCGCCTCTTCTTCGCCGGATATCAGGCCTTGGATCGGGAGCTCTGGTTCAGTCCTTCCGTGCCCGACCTGCGATTCGAACTGGCCCCGGGACAGGACCTCGCCGCCCGCGCGACCGAGGTGCTCACACGACACTTCCGGCAGGCCGAACGCGAAGGCTACGTCGATCTCGCGGAGATCGCCCTCACCGGCAAGGCCCGTCTGATGGTCCTCCCCATCACCGTCCAACCGGGCGGAGAGTCCCGGAAGAAGGACAAGGATTCCCGCGCCCAACTCTTCGGGGACGAGGAGAAGGTCGACGGCGAACTTGAACTGCGGCGCATCGGGCGTCCGCTCCACGCCCTGTATCCGGACGATCTGGACCGGGCCATCGGACTCGACCGTGAGGTCGATGAACTCGCGCGCCTCCTCGCGGCGTCCGACCGTCGTCCCGTCGTCCTCGTCGGCCCACGCAAGGTCGGCAAGACAACCCTCCTGCACGAACTCGCGTGGCGGATGGCCCATCGGAAGCGGGAACGCTACGGCGGCGGCCGCGAACTCTGGCTGGTGTCGCCCATGCGCCTCATCAGCGGCATGAGCCATCTCGGCGAATGGGAGAACCGCGTCACCGCGATCCTGGACCACGCCGCCCGCAAGGATCGGGTCCTCTACTTCGATGACCTGCTGGGCCTCTTCAGCGCGGGCCAGAGCAACGCCTCCGACCTCACCGTTGCGCAGGTGCTGAAGCCAGCGCTGACCCGGCGCTCCGTCCGCATCGTAGCCGAGATCACCCCCGAGGCGTGGCGCATTCTCCGCGAGCGCGACCGCACCTTCGCCGACCTGTTCCACGTCATCCCGCTTTCGGAACCGCCCGAAGCCGACACCCTGCGCGTGCTCATCGATGTGGTCCGGCGACTCGAACAGGACCAAGCCTGCCGCTTTGACCTCGAGGTGATTCCCGCCACCTACGAACTTCATCGTCGTCACGCCGGTGACGCCGCCTTTCCCGGCAAGGCCGCCTCCTTCCTGCAACGCCTCGCCCGCCGTCACGCCAGCGGACAGATTTCCCGCGAGACCGTCCTTGATGAATTCCATCGGGTCAGCGGCCTCCAGATCGCCCTCCTGGACGACCGCATCGCCCTCGACCGCACCTCGCTGCTCCGCCAACTCCGCGAGCGCATCACCGGCCAGGACCACGCCCTCGATGCCTTTGCCGACATGCTTGTCCCGTTCAAGGCACGACTGAACGACCCGAGGCGCCCGCTCGGAACCCTGCTTCTGCTGGGCCCCACCGGCGTCGGGAAGACCGAGTCGGCAAAGGCCCTCGCACGACTCCTGTTCGGCAGCGATGAACGCCTCCTGCGGTTCGACATGAACGAATTCGTCGATGGCATCAGCACCGCGCGGTTGACCGGTACACCGCAGAATCCCGATGGGCTGCTCACCGGTGCCATCCGCCGCCAGCCGTTCTCGGTGGTGCTCCTCGATGAATTCGAGAAGGCCGCCCCCGAGGTTTCCGACCTGCTGCTCGCGGTCCTCGACGAAGGCCGGCTCACCGATTCGCTCGGCCGTGTCGCCGACTTCACCCAGTCCGTCATCCTGCTGACCTCCAATCTGGGATCCCGCGAAGCGCGGTCGCAGCTGGGTTTCCGCGGAGGTGCCGATTCCTCCGGCGAGGACGCGATCTACATCCGCGCCGCCGAGCAGTTCTTCCGCCCGGAATTCTTCAACCGGATCGATCGCGTCATTCCCTTCCGCAGCCTGGATGCCGGCCATCTGGACGGCATCGCCCGAAAGCTCATCCATCAGGTGCTTTCCCGCGATGGCCTGCGGCGACGGCAGTGCATGCTCCACACCACGATCGCTGCTTCCGAGCGGCTCGTGCAACTCGGCAACCATCCCCAACTCGGCGCACGCGCCCTCAAGCGCGTCGTCGAACGCGAACTCACACAGCCGCTCGCCGCCCGTCTCGCGTCAACCACGGACACAGTGCCGATGATTGCCGTCCTCGACGCGAGTCCCTCCGGCTTTCACCTTCGCACCCGCATCGTCGAATCCGTGAAGCCGGCCACCGGATGGCCAGCGACCGCGGAACGACTCGGGACGCACGGTGGCTCCCACTGCCCTCCCGCCCTGATCGACGCCATCCACGAAAGCCTCGACCAGATCCAGGCCCAGTTGGAGCCCGAGGCACCCGCGGGCCCCATCGAGATCGGAGCCCTGCCACGCGCCCACGCCCGCTATTTCCTCTGCCGTGAGCGTGTCGATGACATCCGGCAGCGCCTTGAAACCCTCGAAGTGCCCATCCGCCCGCACGCTCCGCCCACCATCAACCGCCGACCGACCGCGAAGCCCATCAAGGTCGTGGCCCATTCGCAACACGCCGACCGTTCCCGCCTCTCACGCCAACGTGCCGCTGCCGCACTCGAAGCCGACCTCGCCGACCTGGTCGAGCCCACGCCACGCAACGAAGACCGTTCGCACTCTCCCCTCGCGGATGTCCTCGGCGACCTCGCCCTCCTCCATGGCATCGCCAGTGGCCCCCCGGAGTTGCAGGTCGCGCTCACCCTTTGCCAGCCCGTGGGCGAATCCGACCCACACATCGCCTCCACCCTTTCCCGCATGCTCGCCGCACCGCTGACCAGCGTGCCCGGAGTCACCCTCGAGATCCTGCATCCGGATACGACCCACCAGCCCATCGTCTGCCTGCTCCAGGGCATCAACCTGCACCGCCTCCTGACCCCGGGACCCAGCCTTGTCCTGCTCGACCAACCCGACGGCTCCATCCGGTTCCTCCGCTTCGACGTGGTCCTGACACATTCCGAGACCGAGGCCCGACGCCTGCGCCATCGCATGCTCGCCAGCCGCTCGGACTTCGATCTCGAACAACTGGGTCCCCTCCGCTTCCGCGGTTCCATGGGCATCGATATTGCCCACCCGGAGCACCTCGTCGTCACCCAATTGACGGATCTCCGCTCCGGCAGCACACAGCGTCCGCGTGCCGGTGTCACGTTTGCCAGCACGTCGCTGCTTCTCTCCGCGCTCCCGTTGCCTCCAGGCATCGAACAGGCACTCGCCACCGATCCCCTGCCATGATCACCCGACGCTACCCCGTCATCCTCTGGACCGACGCCGCCGGGCATCATGGGGGTGCCCTCGCCGGTGAATTTGATTCCACCGCGGCCACCGCGCCCACCGAGGAAGAGGTCCTCCGCCAACTGCGCGAAGTCATCGAATGGAACATCGAGAACGAACCCTGGCTCGCGGAACCGGATCTTCTCGAAGCCACCCTCATCGATGTCCGCGTCGATGTCCGCCCCCAGTACCAATCCGGCGATCGCATCACACCCTGCCCGGAGACCATCCCGATGATTGTCCCCTGCATCACCGGGCTTCAGGAATCGGGGCTTCCCGTCTGCGTCATCCCCAACTTCGGCCTGCAGTTTTCGTATCAGGCCGGAGGAGACGTGCGCAGCCTCGTGGCCCATTACGTCAAGGAATCGCTTCGTGGCCTCGCCCCCTCCCAACTCGCCCTCCGCCTGCCCCCCACCGCCTGTCGTCTCGGCGAGATCGTTCTCCGCCATCGCATCGGTGCCGAACGTGTCCCTGCCCCCGAAACCCGGCCCGAGCTGAAGGTGCTGTTCACCATCGCTGATCCATTGCTCCAGGACCGCTCCCGCGCGGCGGCCAGCTCCGCGGCCTACGAGCGCGATGAACTCGTGGCCCGTCTGGTTCAACTCCTCGACACCGATCGATCGAGCCTTCTCCTCGTGGGTGAACCGGGTTGCGGGAAGTCCACCGTCCTTCTGGACGCCGCCCGGAAACTCGCCCGGCTCAAGAAGCCGACCAGCACCGAGACACCAGAGGAGGGCCGCGACCTCCACCGACACCGACTCTGGCGTGGCAGCGGCGCCCGCCTCGTGGCCGGAATGCGCTACCTAGGCGAGTGGGAGGAACGCGCCGAGGAGTTCATCGCCGCACTGGCGGGGATCGCCGGGATCTTCTGCGCTGAGAATCTCCTCGAACTCGTCTCCATCGGCGGCCAGGGCCCCGGCAACAGCGTTGCCGCGTTCCTCCTGCCCTACCTCCAACGTGGCGAACTCCGCATGGTCGCCGAGATCAGCCCTGCCGAACTCGAAGCCTGCCGTCGCCTCCTCCCCGGCCTGC
>JBIKWS010000006.1:0-19193 GCA_044356195.1 Cyanophyceae cyanobacterium | reverse complement strand
TCCCATGCCTGACGGATTGAAGCCTTGGCTCGAAGCACACCTCCCGCAGACGCTGGCTCACCTCAAATCGATGGTCGACGTCAACTCCTGGACCCTCAACCGGGACGGTGTGAACCGTGTCGCCGCCATCACATCGGAACTGTTCGCGCCTCTCGGCTTCACCGCGACTTCCGTTCCTTCGATCAACCCGGCTTATGGCGATCATCTCGTCCTGACCCGGATCGGAACCGGCCCCGCCTCCGTCGCGATGGTCTCCCACCTCGACACCGTTTTCTCTCCCGAGGAGGAGGCCCGCAATCAGTTCGCCTGGCTGCCCGAAGGCGACCGCATCTACGGCCCAGGCACCCATGACATCAAGGGCGGCACCGCCGTGCTCTGGATGACGCTGTCCGCCCTCGCCGCCCACGACCCGGCCCGCTTCCAGGCCACCACGTGGCAACTCTTCTTCAACTCATCCGAAGAGGTCCTCTCCGCTGATTTCGGGGATGTCGTCCGTTCCCGACTCAAGCCCGGATGCCTCGGTGCCCTGGTTTTCGAAGCGGAGGGCCGCACCGGGGACCTGCGCAAGCTCGTCGTCGCCCGCAAGGGCCGCGGAACGTGGCGTGTCCGCGTCCAGGGCCGCGGGTCCCACGCCGGCGTCACGCACCAGCGCGGAGCCAATGCCATCGCCCAACTCGCCCTGACCCTCCAGGAGGTAAACGGCATCACCGATTACTCCCGCGACCTCACCGTGAACATCGGCACCATCCGTGGCGGTTCCGGCCTCAACCGTGTCGCCGAGGAAGCCATTGCGGAGGGCGAGTTCCGAGCCTTCTCCCCCGAGGTCTGGAACGATGCCTACCAACGCCTGCAATCGCTCGCAGGGCCCGGCACCATCCGCGCCGCATCCGATGGATTCACCTGCGCGGTGGACGTGGAACTCCTGTCGAAGAGTGATCCTTGGCCGCGCAATCCCGGCACCGACGCCCTCTTCCAGCACTGGGCCGCCGCCGCGGAGGAGATCGGCTTCCCTCTCCAACCCGAGGCCCGTGGCGGTCTCAGCGACGGCAACCTGCTCTGGCACGCCGTGCCCACCCTCGACGGCCTCGGACCCTCCGGCGACAACGACCACTGCTCCGAACGCTCCGCGGACGGTTCCAAACTGCCGGAGTACATCCTCCCCGCCTCCATCGTCCCCAAGGCCCACCTCAATGTGCGCGCGCTCCAGCGCCTGCTTGGTTGAGGATCGGACTGATCGGACTGATCGGACTGATCGGACTGATCCGTCGGATCAGAGGGTTCCCTCCCGACCCTCCGGCAACCACCACGCGAGCAGCGCGGCCGGGAAGAACAGCAGGCCTGCGTAGGACAGCGCCATGCCCACGTTGTCCACGGTCGTGTACCTGCCGAAGTACACCGTGCCTGCGGCGGCCACGATGCGACCAAAATTGTAACAGAACCCCGCACCGGTCGTCCGCAACAGCACTGGGAACAGCGGGGGCAAGCACATCGTGAAAAGGCCGAACACACCCTGGCACAGACCGATGGCCACCATGAATGCGAGGGCTGTGCCGTGTTCCATCGGCTGCATGAACGCGCCAACCATCAGCACTCCGTACGCAAGGCACATGCCGGCAATCGTGCGCCGGTAACCGATCTTCGAAGCCAGCGCACCTGCCACAAAATTTCCCACGATCGATCCCGCCATCACGCAGGTCAGCGCCACCAGCGCCGCCTGGTTTCGACCCGCTGCATCCAGGGCGAGGACCTCGGGCAACTTCCGGATATAGGCCTGTTGCCAGTACATGAACGTCCAGTGGCCCGTCAGCGACACCCCACAGATCGCCAGCACTCGCCACGTCGTCGAGGCCACGTTGCCCCGGAAGAGATCCAGGATTCCCGGCGGTTTCCCGGCATCCTTCCGGGCTGTGTGCCATTCCTCCGGTTCCGGCACCGCATGCCGGATCCACAACACGAGGAACGCCGGCACCACGCCCACCAGGAAGATCCATCGGGGGGCCACGCCCTTCATCGCCCACCCGGCCACACACGCCAGCAGCACGCCCACGTTCACCGCCGTCTGCAACGTCGCCGCAATCCACGGACGCCACCGCTTGGGCCACGTCTCCGACAACAGCGACGCCCCCACCGCCCATTCCCCGCCGATGCCAAGCGCCGAGAGGAACCGGAACCCCATCAAGTGCCACCACTCCGTCGACGCCGCCGACAACCCCGTGAAACACGCGTACGTCAGGATTGTCAGGCACAGCGCGCGGCTCCGTCCGATGAGGTCGCCCAATCGTCCGAAGAACGCCCCACCCAATGCCCATCCCACCAGGAACGCCGCGTTGATCAGCGCCCCGTGCTTGCCCACCTGCGGATCCGTCTCGGGCAGGTTCAGCAGTAGCGCCACGAAGGGCACCGCCACCAGCGTGTAGATGTGCATGTCCAGACCGTCGAACATCCATCCCAGCCACGCGGCCAGTCCGGACTTCTTCTGTTGGGACGATAGATCACTCCAACGCTGTGCTTCACTCATGGGGAACCCGGCCACTCTCCGAGCCCGCGCCCAACTTCCAAGCCTGAAGTTCCTACTCGCAGCAAGGATCCGTCCGATCGGACCGATCCATCGGATCCGTCTGATCCTTCCCGTCCATCCCAGACGCCATCACGGCGCTTGCCCCGGCAGTGCCCGGCACCTTAAACCCAAGGGCGCTTCCGGATGATTCCAGCTCTTGCCAACCCGACCGGTCACACCGGCAGCATCTTCGCCACCACCCGGTGGACGATGGTGCTCGATGCCGGAGCACCCGAAGGGAACTCCCGCCAAGATGCCCTCGCTGGCCTCTGCCAGGCCTACTGGCCGCCTGTTTACGCCTACATCCGACGCCTCGGGACGCCCGCCGCCGATGCGCAGGATCTCACGCAGGAATTCTTCAGCCGGCTGCTGGCCCGCGAGTTCTTCGCGCGCGCCGAGCGCGAGAAGGGCCGTTTTCGGACGTTCCTTCTCTGTTCGCTCCAGAACTTCCTCCGGGACGAACACGTCCGTGCCGAAACCCAGAAACGCGGAGGCGGCAAGGTGGTCTCGCTGGATCAACTCCGCGCCGAGGAATCCTACCAGGCCGAACCGGTCGAGAACGCGACCGCCGAAACACTCTTCGAGCGCAGGTGGGCCCTGACCCTCCTCGAAGGCGTCCTGGCGAAGCTGGAGTCGGAGTTCAATCAGGCGGCACGACCCGACCTCTTCGCCGACCTCCGCTGCTGGCCGGGTCCCTCGCCGAAACCATCGTCCGCATCCGCGAGGAAACCGCGGTGGCTTCCCGCCTGCTCAACCCCTCCGTCCCACGGGGAAGCAATGGGGTGGGAAGCAATGGGGTCGCGTCTATAAATTATACATTTGTCCCTGCGCACGGCCCGCCCGGGTGCTCGTCCATCAAGCCAATCCGGGCTGGACCGTGGTCCCACCCTGAGCACCGGAATCGGGCCCGGAGCGTCCCGCGCCGAAAACCTTTCATTCTTGGACCTTGAATCCCGCCTGCCCGGCTGTTTCATGCGTCCCACATGACGACAGAAACGCTCCACTTCGAGAGCGCACGGGCCGCACAGCAGGTGTTCGGTGGCGATGAACGCAATCTCCGCTCCCTCGAGCAGGAACTCGGCGTCAAGGCCACCGTCCGCGATGGCATGATCCGACTCGACGGCGAAGCGGACGCGGTCGCCAGCGCCAGGAACCTTTTCAACGTCCTCGGGGAACACATCAAGGCCGGAAACACGCCTCGCGCCCGCGACTTCGCCCACGCCCTGCACGTCGCCAAGAACGACGGCAACGATGCCCTCCAGAGCCTCTTCGACCAGAAGCTCGCCACCTCCACCAAGAAGGCTCCCGTCTATCCCAAGACCCTTGGACAGCGGAAGTACGTCGAGGCCATCCGCGACCACGACGCCACCTTCGGTATCGGCCCCGCCGGCACCGGAAAGACGTACCTCGCCATGGCGCTTGCCGTGAACGCCCTGAAGGAGGGCAAGGTCAACCGCATCATCCTCACCCGTCCCGCTGTCGAGGCCGGCGAGGCCCTGGGCTTCCTGCCCGGCGACCTTTACCAGAAGCTCGATCCCTACCTCCGTCCGCTCCACGACGCACTCCACGACATGATGGTCGCGGACGAGATCCAGCGGAACATGGAGAAGGGGATCATCGAGATCGCGCCGCTCGCCTACATGCGCGGCCGCACCCTCAACCAGTCCTTCATCATCCTCGACGAAGCCCAGAACACGACCGCCGAGCAGATGCTCATGTTCCTGACCCGCCTCGGATTCGGATCCAAGGCGGTGATCACCGGCGACCCCAGCCAGATCGATCTTCCGCGCACGAAGCGCTCCGGACTCATCGAGGCCGGCCAGGCCCTGCAGGGCGTTGAGGGCATTGCCATCGTGCAGTTCGACAAGCGCGACGTCGTCCGCCATCCCCTCGTCCAACGCATCGTCCACGCCTACGAGCGTCACCGCGGCACGCAACCGCCCGGCTGAACGCCCCCGCGGTGTTCACCCCCCCGCCCACATGCCCACACCCACCCTCATCGCGGTGATGAACCGCCAGCGCGACCACCGCGTCTTCACCGCGAAGCTCCGCCTCTGGACCGAGGCCGTACTCGATTCGATGGGTTGCACCGCCGAAGTGGGCATCCACCTCGTCGGCGCCACCGAGATGGCCGAGGTGAACTGGAAGTTCCTCCAACACCAGGGCTCCACCGATGTCATCACGTTCGACCACGGCTCGAACCCCGGGCACCTCCATGGCGAGCTCTACATCTCGGTCGCCGACGCCATCCTCCAGGCCGATCAGTTCAACACCACCTGGCAGGAGGAACTCGGCCGATACATCATCCACGGCCTGCTCCACCTCCACGGCGAGGACGACCTCGAGCCGGTCGCCCGCAAGCGCATGAAAAAGCGCGAGAACCAACTCCTGCGCCAGGTCGCCTCCCAGATCGATCCCGTCGATCTCGCCCCGTCGGAGGACGAGTCTTCCGGCGACGATGCCCCCGACCATGGATGAACGCGCCCACGGCATCATCCTGCGCGTCCGTCCGTTGACGGAATCCAGCCTCATTGTCCATTGGCTTACCCCGGAGGCCGGCCGATTCGCCACGGTCGCCAAGGGCGCACGCCGTCCCAAGTCGCCCTTCCTGGGGAAGCTCGATCTCCTGCTGTCAGCGGAGTTCAGCTTCCAGCGCAGTCGAAAATCGGATCTCCACGTCCTGCGCGAAGTCGTCGTCACCGACCGCCGCACGCCTCTCGTCACCCAACTCCAAGCGCTCCGCGTTGCGGCCTATGCCGTGGCCTGCGTCGAACAGGCCACCGAGACCGACACACCCATTCCGGAGGTTCACGAATTGTTCGCGGACCTCCTGAACTACCTCGGAGCACATCCCCCCACCGCCCGGGCCGTCCTCGCCTTCGAACTCAAGCTCCTGGCCTGCCTCGGCCTCGAACCCGATCCCGCCGAAACCCGCCTTCCCTCCGCCGCCGCCCACCTGGCGCAGGAACTCCTCGACACCGACTGGATGGACCTCCCCGACCTCGTGGCCGCACCCGCCGACGCCCGCGCCGTGCGCCAGTTCCTCCACGGATTCCTGATCTTCCATCTCGGCAAGCTCCCCAAGGGTCGGGAGGAAGCGCTGCATCCCCTGCCTTCCCCGCCCTCCTAAGCTCCGCTCCCGCCAAGAAATTGCCTTCCCACCCCCGGACCCCCGCCGTCAGAGTCCCCACCATGCGTAAGCGGCGGGAGGCTCGTGAACGAGCCGTGCAGTTTCTATTCCAGTTCGACATGAATCCGGCGGAAGACCTTGAGTCCGCCCTGAATACCTTCTGGGACAACACCCGGCTCAATGCCGCGTTGGACGCCCGTGGTCCCACGTGGGGCGAAAAGGTCGAACTCCCCGCCCCCACCGCCGAGGACACCGCCACCCGCGCGTTCGCCGACACCCTCATCCGCGGTGTGCTGGGCCAGCTCGACGCCCTCGACAACGTCATCCGCAAGCACGCCAAGAACTGGGACCTCCACCGGATGGCCGTCGTCGATCGCAACGTCATGCGTCTGGCCATCCACGAAATGCTCACCCGCCACGACATCCCTCCCGTGGTCAGCATCAACGAGGCCGTGGACATCGCGAAGAAGTTCTCCACGCCCGAGAGCGGCAAGTTCGTCAACGGCATCCTCGACAAGGTGAAGGACGACATCCTGCGTCCTGCCCGCACCGCCAAGGACACGCCGATCCTGTGAAGACGGCGGACCTCCATCTCCATACCCACTTCTCGGACGGCACCTTCAGTCCCGAGGAACTCACTACCCGCGCCCACGCCCTCGGCCTCGACGCCATCGCGCTGACCGATCACGACACGCTCGATGGCTGCCCGCGCATGGCTGTCGCGTGCGCCGCCGTCGGCATCGAGTTCATCCCCGCCGCCGAACTCACCGCCGACGTCGACGGCAAGGAAGTCCACATCCTGGGATACTGGCTCGACGCCGGATGCGACCGCCTCATCGGCGAGTTGCGGCGCTTCCAGGAAGTCCGACGCAAGCGCATCGAGGAAATGGTCGTCCGCCTCAACGCCGTGGGCGTCCAGATCCGCCTCGAAAACGTCCTCAGTATTGCCAACTGCGCCTCGCCCGGGCGGCCGCACATTGCGCGCGCGCTGGTCGAAGGCGGCTTTGCCAACGATTACGACCAGGCCTTCGAACGATTCCTCAAGAAAGGGCGCGCCGGGTTCGTGCCCAAGGCCCGCATGACCGCCGCCGAAGCCGTTGTGCTCATCCACGGCGCGGGCGGCACCGCCGTCCTCGCCCACCCCGCACTGTACCGGAACGACGGACTCCTCCCCAAGATCGTCGAAGCCGGCATCGACGGCATCGAGTGCTGGCACACCCGCCATTCGGAATCCGCCACCAACAACTACGTGCGCTTCGCCGCCGAGTTCAACCTCGTGGCCACCGGCGGCTCCGATTGCCACGGCATGGCCAAGGGCACGCCCCTGATCGGTGCCGTCCGCCTCCCCTACACACACGTCGAGGCCCTCGCTGCACGACGCCCGGCCCGTTCGTCGACTGCGCCCGCCATACCCGCCACACCTGCCGCTCCCACCCTTTCCTGAACTCTGCCTCTGCCATGGGATTCTTCGACAAGCTCAAGTCCGCGATCACCAAGACGACCTCCGTCCTCGCCCACGAGATCAAGCGCATCGTCACGCGCTCGCCACGCCTCACCGGCACCAGCCTCGACGAACTCGAAGCCGCACTCCTCGGGGCCGATCTCGGGCTGCCGATGACCCAGCAGATCATCGCCGCGGTGAAGAACGCCTACGAAACCCAGGGGCGTTCCGGCCTCGACGTCTTCGAGATCGCCGCGCGCGAGGTCGAGAAGTCCCTTTCCTCCGCCAGTTCCGCCCTCATCCGTCAGCCTTCCGGCCCCACGGTCGTCTCGCTCGTCGGCGTCAACGGCACCGGAAAGACCACCACCTCCGCCAAGCTCGCCCACCTCATCAAGGGCCAGGGCGGCACCGCCGTCCTCGCGGCCTGCGACACCTTCCGCGCCGCCGCCATCGAACAGCTCAAGCTGTGGGGTGCCCGGCTCGACATCCCCGTCATCGCCGGCGCCTACCAGGCCGATCCTGCCGCCGTCGCCCACGACGCCGTCACCGCCGCCATCGCCCGCGACGCCACCTACCTGTTCGTCGACACCGCCGGCCGCCTGCACACCAAGCACAACCTCATGCAGGAGCTCGCCAAGGTGCATCGCGTCATGGACAAGCGCCTCCCCGGCACCCCGCACGAGGTGCTCCTCGTCCTCGACGGCTCCTCCGGGCAGAACGCCATCAACCAGGCCCGCGAGTTCAACAAGATCTGCAAGCTCACCGGCCTCGTCATCACCAAGCTCGACGGCACCTCCAAGGGCGGTGTCGTCGTCGCCATCCAGCGCGAACTCGGCATCCCGGTGAAGTTCATCGGCGTCGGCGAACAGCCCGACGACCTCCAACCGTTCGTCGCGAAGGATTTCGCCAACGCCCTGTTCGAGATCCGGGAGTGACCGGAGGATCAGACTGATCAGACTGATCCTTCCGATCCGTCCGAGCCCCACCCATTCGTCCGGTTGCCGGCTGGGCGGCTTTGGCGCTATCTTGCGGCATGGATCTGCCGCAGGAAGCACACCTCGAAGCGCACCGCCACGTCACCCGTCGCCATTTCCTGCGCGACTGCACCACCGGCCTCGGTGCGCTGTGGCTGGCCACCCAAGGGCAATCCCTCGCGGGGGCTCCTTCCGTCGCCCGTGACTTCGCCCGTCCGCTGGCGCCGATGACCCCGCATTTTCCGGGCAAGGCCAAGCGCGTCATCTTCCTGCACATGGCTGGCGCGCCCAGCCACCTCGAACTCTTCGATTACAAACCCGAGCTCGCGAAGTTCGACGGGCAGACCTGCCCGGCCTCCTTCCTCGAAGGCAAACGCTTCGCCTTCATCCAAGGCATCCCCAAGCTGCTCGGCCCGCGCTTCCCCTTCGCCCAGCACGGCCAGACCGGGGCCTGGGTCACCGACCGCCTTCCCCACTTCTCCCGCGTCGTCGACGACATCTGCTTCATCAAGAGCCTCCATACCGACCAGTTCAACCACGCCCCCGCCCAGCTCGCGATGCACACCGGGTATTCCACCTTGGGCTACCCGTCCATGGGCTCATGGGTCACCTACGGTCTCGGATCCACCAACGAAAACCTCCCCGGCTTCATCGTCCTCCTCAGCGGCGGCAAGACCCCCGATTCCGGCAAGTCCTGCTGGGGCTCCGGATTCCTGCCCAGCGTCTACCAAGGCGTGCAATGCCGGTCCAAGGGCGAGCCCGTGCTGTACCTCGCCAACCCCGACGGCGTGACCCGCGACCTGCGCCGCCAGTCCCTCGACGCCCTCGATGACCTCAACCGCCGCGCCCACACCGAAGCCGGCGATCCCGAAACCCTCACGCGCATCGCGCAATACGAGACCGCCTTCAAGATGCAGGTCAGCGCCGCCGAAGCCTTCGACATCTCCCGCGAACCTGCCGATGTCCGCGCCGCTTACGGCGTCCGACCCGGCGAGGAAGCCTTCGCCAACAATTGCCTTCTCGCCCGACGCCTCGCCGAACGCGGCGTCCGCTACATCCAACTCTTCCACTGGGGATGGGATTCCCACGGAGCGAACGAACGCGAGGCCCTCGAAGTTGGCTTCAAGTCCCAGTGCAACGACGTCGACCAACCCATGACCGCGCTCATCACCGACCTCAAGCAGCGCGGCATGCTCGACGACACCCTCATCGTCTGGGGCGGCGAGTTCGGCCGCACCCCGATGCGCGAGAACCGCGGCGGCAACGTCATGCAATGGGTGGGCCGCGACCACAACCCCGGCGCCTTCACCGTCTGGATGGCCGGCGGTGGCGTGAAGCCCGGTTCCTTCGGCGAAAGCGACGACCTCGGTTACGAGGCCGTCGTCGACAAGGTCAGCGTCCACGACCTCAAGGCCACCATGCTCCACCTCCTCGGCTTCGATCACCACCGCCTCACCTATCCGTCCCAGGGCCTCGACCAACGCGTCACCAACGTCACCAAGCCCTCCGAGATCGTGAAGGGAATCCTCGCCTGAACCGCCACCCCTTTCCCCACCTGGCCATGCTCCGCCCGATCCTTCCGCTCGCCCTCGTCGCCGCTGCCTTGCTCGCGCCGGCCGCCACTGCCGCCGTGGATTTCAACCGCGACATCCGACCCATCCTCAACCAGCACTGCACCAGCTGCCACGGTGGCGTCAAACAGGCCGGCAACATCTCCTTCACCCACCGCGACAAGGCACTCGCCACTGGCAAGTCCGGCAAGCGCACCCTCGTCCCCGGCGATCCCGCCGCGTCCGAACTCCTCCATCGCGTCACGCTCCCCGAGAGCGACGACGACCACATGCCGCTCAAGGGCCACGGCAAGGGTCGATCGCTCAACGCCGAGGAAGTGGCCACGCTCCGCCAGTGGATCAGCGAAGGTGCCCAGTGGGGCGAACACTGGTCCTTCGTCAGACCGCTCCCGCCGAAAGTCCCCTCGGTGAAGGATACCCGCTGGGCCCGGAATGACGCCGACCGCTTCATCCTCGCCCGACTCGACCAGGAGGGACTCCAGCCCACCGCCCCTGCCACTCCGGCCCAGTGGCTCCGCCGCGTCACCTTCGACCTGACCGGCCTTCCGCCCACACCCGACGATCTCGCCCGTTTCGTCCGCGGCGAGGAAACCCGCGAACAGGCTGTCGACCGGCTTCTCGGCTCGGTCCACTTCGGTGAACGCTGGGCCGCGCTCTGGCTCGACCTCGCCCGCTACGCCGACACCCAGGGTTACGAGAAGGACAACGGCCGCGATGTCTGGCCCTGGCGCGACTGGCTCATCCGCGCCCTGAACGCGGACATGCCGTTCGACCAGTTCACGGTCAAGACCCTCGCCGGAGACCTCCTGCCCGACGCCACCCTCGACGACCTCGTCGCCACCGGATTCCACCGCAACACCCAGACCAACACCGAGGGCGGCACCGATGACGAGGAGTTCCGCCTCAACGCCGTCATCGATCGCGTCAACACGACCTGGACCGTGTGGCAGGGCACCACCTTCGGTTGCGTCCAGTGCCATTCCCATCCGTACGATCCCTTCCGGCACGAGGATTACTATCGCTTCCTCGCCCTCTGGAATTCCACCGAGGACGCGGACATGGGCGATGACTTTCCCCGCCTTCGCGTGCCCACGGATCCGGCCCGCCACACCGAGGCGGCCGCCCTCGATCGCGACATCCAGAAACTTCGCACCCAACTCAACGACGCTGCAAAGCCCCTCCTCGCGGAGCACCCGTGGACCCCGCTTAACGGATTCCAGATCGCAGGCCCGAAGGAAGCCGTGTTCAGCATCGAGGGAAACGAGGTTCGCGTCGACGGCACCGTTCCCAACGGCGCCGCCTACACGATCCAGCTTCCTGCCGGGACGCGCATCGGGGCCCTCCGCGTCGACATCCTCCCGCGCAAGTCCGACCCCAAGTTGATGCCCGAACACGGCGCCGTCATCGGCCACCTCTGGCTCGAGAAGCATGAACCCGGACGCATAGCCGCCGCGAAGGCTGAGGCCGTCCAGATCGAGGCCGAGAACAAGACCATCGCAGCCGAGGACGCCCAGGCCGCCGAAGAGGCGAAGAAGGCCGGCAAGGAAGCCCCGAAGAAACGCCCGCTCAAGCCCATCCCCACCGGCATCGAACGGGTCGAGTTCGTCGCCGTGTACGCCGACACCCTCTCCGGGCCATATGATCCCGAGGAAAGCCTCAAGCCCGGCTGGGCCGGCGGCGGGGCCTTTCCGAAACTGTTCGGTCCACGCTGGCTCGTCTTCGTGCCCGCCGCACCCGTCGAGGTTCCCGCCGGCACCGATCTGAAGCTCGTCCTCAAGCACGAGATCTTCGACGCCGAGACCAAGGGTTCCATCCTGCATCACTTCAAGCTGTCCACCGCTTCCAGCGACCAGTGGCCCGCCCTCGCCCAATCCCCCGAGCGCGCCGCCCTCCGCAAGCAACTCGACGAGGCCCGCGCCCGTCGCGAGGCCATCCCGTCCGTCAGTTCCCTCGTGATGCGCGAGCGCCCACCCGAGGCCAGACGCGAGACCCGCGTCTTCCTGCGCGGCAATTTCCTTTCCAAGGACAAGGCAGTCGAACCCGGCACCCCCGCACCCCTGCCCCCGCTTCCGCCCGGCAACGCCGATCGCCTCGCCGCCGCACGCTGGCTCGTCAGCCCGGAGAACCCGCTGACCGCCCGCGTCCTGGTCAACCGTCTCTGGAGCGAACTCTTCGGCACCGGAATCGTGGAGACCGTCGAGGACTTCGGATCGACCGGCATGGCCCCGTCGCACCCGGAGCTTCTCGACTTCCTCGCGCTTCGCATGCAGGGCGAACTCCGTTGGAGCCTCAAGGCCTTCCTCCGCGAGATAACCCTTGGGGCCACCTACTCCCAGGATCATCGCGCCACCCCCGATCTCCTCACCCGCGACCCACGCAACCGGTTGCTCGCCCGCGGCCCGCGGACGCGTCTGTCCGCCGAGATGGTGCGTGACCAGGCCCTCGCCGCCGCAGGTGTGCTCAGCCCGAAGGTCGGTGGTCCCCCGGTCATGCCGCCGCAACCCGACGGCGTCTGGCAGGTGGTCTACAACGGTTCCCAATGGGTCACGCCCAAGGGCGAGGACCGCTACCGCCGCGGTCTCTACACCTACTGGCGTCGCACCAGCCCGTACCCGTCGTTCATGACCTTCGACGCCTCCAGCCGCGAGGTCTGCACCGCTCGACGCGTCGTGACCAGCACCCCGTTGCAGGCCCTCGTCACGCTCAATGACCCGGTCTACTTCGAGGCCGCCCAGGCCCTGGGCCAGCGCATGAAGTCCGCGGGCAACTCCCTGGAAGACCACATCGCCTGGGCCTGGCGCGCCGTCACCTCCCACGAACCCGCTCCCGAGGAAGTCTCGCGGCTCACCCGCCTCTACACCTCCGCCCTCGTCGAGTACGCCACCCATCCCGAACTCGCCGCCAAGGCCGGCGGCTCCCCCGACGCCGCCGGTCTCACCCTCGTCGCCAGCACCCTCCTCAACTTGGACAAGGCACTCACGAAGTAGGGGAGCGGGAAGTTCCCAGTCGCCAGTCCCCAGTCCCCAGTTCCCAGAATCCCGATGTAGGCCGCGTGCCCCCAACCGGAACCCTGTGAAAGTTGTCCGGTCGTGGCCCGTCCCGGCCAGGAAGCTGGATCCGACACGGGCCCCCTGATTTGCATCCGGACGTCGCATATGCGACGTCCGGATGCAAAAACCGCCGAAACGACGATGGAACAGGCCGTCATTTGCAATCCCGTGTCGCATATGCGACGCGAGATTGCAAAAGCGTCATGGGTTGCGACGAAGGGGTGGGGTCGTGAGGTTCGCTGAGTAGTGGCACCTGGCCTCTGGAAACCGGGGACTCCCCGCCTGGCCTCAATCTTGAAACTTCAAACTTCAAACTCCCCCCGCCCGCCACCCCACCGCCTTCAAATCGCACTCCCGCCGCCGCCTATTCTTTTCGCACTGGTTGCCGGGCCTCCGCACCGGCATCCCCCGTTTATGGGTAGTTTGAACCCTCAATGCGAAAATCGATAGGAATCCTCAGTCTCCTGACGGCGACGGCAGTCCATGCCCAGTTCGCCGGATTCGTGAACCACGGACTTGTCGGCGTCGGCCGGATCCCGGCCGGGTCCTTCGACAAGGCCGGTCCCACCCAGGACACCCTCGGCGGCATCTTCTCCGCCTTGGCCGTCGATCCCACTTCCCTCCAATACACCAACGGGACGATCTCCGGCGTCCTCTGGGGACTCCCAGATCGCGGCTTCGGTGATGGAGCCACCGACTACCGTCCGCGCACCCAGAGGCTCGGGTTCAGCATCACGCCGTTCTCCGGTCCCGGTTCGACCACCGCCCAGGACCAGATCGTCCTGACCAACCTCTCGACCCTCCAGTTCACCTACGGCGGCACCAACTTCACCGGCTTCGACGGCGGCAACACCAACAGCCCCGCGCTCCCGCAATCATCGGCCACCTCCATCGGTGGCGGCCGCCTGTCGCTCGACGGCGAGGGCATCGTGCTCCTTCCCGACGGCGGGTTCTGGGTCAGCGACGAATACGGCCCGGCCATCTATCGCTTCAACGCCGCGGGTGAACTGCAGGAAACCCTGCTCCCGCCACCTGCCCTCTTGCCCCGCACCGCCGCTGGGGCGCAGAACTTCACCGCCATCTCAGCCCCGGCTTCCGGCCGACGCAACAACCGCGGCCTCGAAGGCCTCACGATCTCTCCCGATGGCAAGCGCCTCATCGCCATGCTCCAGTCCCCGACCATCCAGGACGGGGGCGCGGCCAACGGCAGTCGCAACACCCGGCTCCTCCAGTTCGACATCGAACCCGGCTCCGCCACCCGCGGACAGGTCGTGATGGAGCACCTCTACACCCTGACGCTCAACGGCACGGCCCAGACGAATCGACACACGCCCGTCAGCGAAGTCCTTGCCGTCAACCAGAACACCTTCCTCGTCCTCGAACGCGACAGCCTCGGCCTTGGCGTCGGCACCAACACGCAACCCTCGTTCAAGCGCATCGTCCTCGCGACCACCGTTGGAGCCACCAACATCGCCGGTGGCCCCTGGGACCTCGCGCCGGGAACAGCCGGCCAGCTCAACCTGCCGCTGGCCACGTCCCCTGCCGGCGTCGCTCCGATGCCGCGTCAGGACCTCGTTGACCTGCTCGACCCGGCCCAGCTCGGCCGCTTCAACCTGAACGTCAGCACCAACCAGGACGCCAACACCATCAGCGAGAAGTGGGAGGCGCTCGGCCTCATCCCGCTGAAGGACGCGGCCAATCCCGATGACTTCCTCCTGCTCGTCGGTAACGACAACGATTTCAAGGCCAACGTCGTCATCCACAACGGCGTGCCTGTCGGCACCAACGACGTGCCCGTCGACAACATGCTCCTCGCTTACCGGGTAACACTCCCGGGCTACGGCACCTCGTCGCCCACCGCGACCCCGCCGTCTGTCGCCTGGCAATTGCCTGCGACCACCACCTACGCCGCTGCCCCCCTCACCCTCGAAGTGTCGGTCGCCGACAACGACGGCCGCGTCGTCAGCGCCGAGTTCTTCCAGGACGGCCTGCTCCTTGGAACCGTTTCGGGATTCCCCTTCCGCTTCGTCGTCACCAATCCGCCCACCGGTGCCCGGGTCTACACCGCGAAGGTGACCGACAACGACGGATTCACCGATGAAGCCAACCGCGCCGTGACCATCACCGCGGACAACGTCGCCCCGACCGTTGCACTCACGTCTCCTGCGAGCGGTTCGTCCTTCAGCGCTCCCGCCCTGGTCACGGTGGCCGCCTCGGCTGCGGATACGGACGGATTCATCCGCCAGGTGGACCTCCACCTCAACGGCGCGCGCCTCGTGACGCTCACCAACGCGCCTTACACGTTCACCGTGACCAACGCGCCCCTCGGCCAGCACACGTTCGCCGCGGTGGCCCTCGACAACCTCGGGCTCGCCACCACGTCCGCCCCGGTCGTCGTGACCGTCACCCGCGCGGTGTCCGCTCCGCTCAACCTCCAGATCCTGCACGCCTCTGATTTCGAGGCCGGCATTCCCGCCCTGGAGGACGCCATCGGATTCTCCCGCGTGCTCAATGCGCTGCGCGCTGAAATCCCCACCAATACGCTGACGCTCAGCTCCGGCGACAACTACATCCCAGGCCCGTTCTTCACCGCCAGCGCCGATCCCGCCGCTCCGTACAACGGCGTCAAGGGACGCGCCGACATCGCGTTGCTGAACGCCTTCGGCATCCAGGCCAGCGCCTGCGGCAACCACGAGTTCGACGACAACACCCCGCAGTTCGCCTCGATGCTGCGCGCCGATGCCGCCGCGGCCTACGCGGGAACGACCTTCCCCTATCTGAGCGCGAACCTCGACTTCAACGCCGACTCCAACACGCGCGGCCTGATCACCGGCGACGGCCAGGACTGGCGCCGCGGAACCAACCGCCTCGCGCGCTCCACGACCATCACCGTCGCCGGCCAACTCATCGGCATCGTCGGCGCGACCACCATTGAGCTCCGCCAGATCAGCTCCCCCGGAACCATCGGCGTGAACACCAATCTTCCGGGGGCCATCCAGCCCGTCGTCGACGACCTGCTCGCCCGCGGCTGCAACAAGGTCATCCTCCTCGCCCACCTCCAGCAGTACGCGAACGAGTTCCGCCTCGCCACCCAGCTTCGCGATGTCGACGTCATCATCGCCGGTGGTTCCCACACCCTGTTCGCCAAGCCGACCGACCGCCTCCGCGTGGCTGACTCCCGCGCCGAGGATTACCCGGTGACCTTCACCTCCCCGAGCGGCGAACCCGTCCACGTCGTCAACGCCGGTGCCAACTACGAGTACGTCGGCCGCCTCGTCCTCGCCTTCGATGAACAGGGCCGGGTCAACACCCTCGATGCCCGCAGCGGCCTCTACGCCACGGATCCCGAAGGTGTCGTCGCCACCGGTTCCGCCGCGGTGACGCCCGCCGTCACCAACATCGTCAACGGCCTCGCCGGAATCATCGATGGCAAGGACGGCCGCCGCTTCGGCTCCACCACGGTTTACCTCAACGGCATCCGCGGCAGCGTCCGCACCGAGGAAAGCAACCTCGGCAACCTCACCGCCGACGCCAACCTCTGGCGCGGCCGCATGGCCGATCCCACCACCTCGCTCTCCCTCAAGAACGGTGGCGGCATCCGCGACTCCATCGGCGGCATCCTCTCCTCCGGCGGCAACAGCCAGCCCGTCTTTGTTCCGCCTCCGGCCAACCCGCGCGTCGGCAAGAAGGACGGCGAAATCAGCCAGCTCGACATCGAGAACTCGCTCCGTTTCAACAACGGCCTCGCCCTCCTCACGCTGACCGCGCAGCAACTGCGTGATGCCATGGAATGGTCCGTGGCCGCGACCACCGCCACTGCCACCCCCGGCCAGTTCCCGCAGATCGCCGGCATGGCCATGGCCTTCGATGCCTCCCGCACCGCCATGACCTACCTCCGCAGCACCAACAACGCCATCACCGGCATCAACAACCCCGGCCAACGCCTCCGCACCCTCGTCGCCACCCGCGCCGACGGTTCCCTCGACCTCGTCGTCGAGGACGGCGTCCTCATCGGTGACCCCACCCGCACGTTCCGCATGGTCACCCTCGACTTCCTTGCGACCGGCGGTGATTCGTACTTCGCCCTCTCCCAGGGCAGCGGAGTCGTCAACCTCGTGCCCGCCGGAATCACGAAGGTCTTCGACACCGACGGCGCCGAGCAGCTGGCCCTCGCTCAATACCTCGGAACCATCGGAACCTACATGGCTGCCGACCAGCCCCGCAGTGGCGACGAACGCATCCAGAACCTCGGCTTCCGCGCCGACTCCACCACCCGGCCGTCGATCACCGGGATCCGTATCGATGCCACCACGGCACGCGTCCGGTTCACGACGCTCCCGGGCAAGACCTATGCCCTCGACGCCCAGGACGCCATCAACGGCACCTGGTCGCCGGTGGGCCTGACGATCCTCGGCACCGGCACCCCGGCGGAACTTTCGGATGCCGCCGCCGGCTCCGCGGATCTCCGCCTGTACCGCGTGCGCTACTGATCCGCTCCGATTCCTGCACGGCCCGGCTTTCCCTTCCAACGGGGAGCCGGGCCTTTTTCATTTCCCGCCCTCACCAAAGCCAGCCAACCACCGCCGCGCATGGCACCGCCAATGCCAGCGTCGCCAGGGGCACCCGACGCAACCGCAACACCAGCATCGGCACCGTCATCCACACACATCCGCTCACCACCAGGATCACGCCCACGACATTGTGCGCCTCCAAGAAGGACCGCCCCGCGATCCCCAGCGACTCCATCGCGAGGTGAACCACCGCGGAAGCCGTCGCCCCAAGGAAGACCGTTCCCCGCGAAGCCGAAGGCAACCCCATCAGCGTGACCGCATCCAGCGCCGCCTTCCACGCCATCGGATGCCAGTCCCCATGCACCCCTGCGGTCCATGCGGCCACCCATCCGATCGGATTCAACAACAGCAGCACCGCTACCAATCGGATGCCGGACGCCGCCGGAAGCTCGCGCATGCGCTCCAACCGCCCGCTGGCATCCAGCACCTCGCGGTTCACCCACTTCTGCAATGGCAACCAACGCCCGATCAACCCCGCCGCCATCAACCCCGCCACCACACACCCCACGATCCGCCACCCGCTGCCACCCGATACCCGGAATCCCTCCACCCCGCACAGCACAGCCACAACGACGGACATCAGCGACAGGAATGGCGGCAGCCAACGCGCCCCTCCGATCCACGTCCGGACCCCAGCGCTCCCTCCCAGGAGCACCGCCACGCACAGGCAAGCCCAGTAACCCACCGAAACCGGCATGCGCCGAACATCCGGTCCCAACCCCGGCCCGGCCATCCCAAATTTCCGCTCACGGAGTCACCCAGCGCCCCACCCAGATCGCTCCGTTCCATTCCCACCGCGCCCGCCGATGACCGCTTTCGGCCAGCCACAGCCAGTCCACCGATTCCGCCACCGTCCGCACCACCGCGAACCGTTCCACCCCCGTCTTCTCCAGGTACTCCCCGGCCATCGGATGGGGCCGTTCCGTGCCGGGGGCCTCGGCCGTCGTATAGTTCTTCCGCGATCCCGCCGGCACCCGATCCCACGCCTCCGCCGCGATCGCATCCCCCGCATGGATCGTCCCCGCCGCGCGCACCCGCAGCTGCACCTGCGTCCTGGGCTCATAGAAGATCCACGTCAACCATGGGGAGGCCCGCAGGGCCGACACCTTCGGTGCCCTCAGATCCGTATGAAACGTCAACGAACGTGCCTCCCCGTCAACCTGCCGCAACACCACCACCCGCCCTCCACCGGCATCCCCCGCCGTCGCGACGACCGGCGTCCGCCACGCATCCCCCGGCGTGCGCGTCGCCGTCTCCAGTCCCTCCCATACCCGCCCCCACACCACCTCCAGATCGGTACTGTCCCACGTCAGATCCATTCCCTTGATCCTGCCCGATCCACGCCCCAAACCGCAATCCATGGTGAGGCATGCTGATCGCAACGGGTGCGATCGCTGGTTACAGCGAAATCCCACTCCGTTTTCGATTCCGATGGCGATACCGATCCCGATGCCGACGCGTGCGAAAAGGGCAACCGCCCGGGCTCCTCGTCATTCCTCGACGTGTCGACCCAGCGCCTTGGCGCTGAGGTCCTGTCCGAGTCCAAGTTTGCGTTGGGGTCGGTACCGATGCTGTTCCTGAATACCGCGAGTTCTGCCTGCGTGGCTGCTTTCCTTATCCCGGAGGGATTGAAGCATCCGCGGGTTCCGCACCAAGGGAGGGGTTCGAATTCCGTACCGAACCATGAAGAACCCGATCGAGATCACCATTGCAGGAACATGGATTGCATCCTGCGCCGTTGTCACAGATTACAAGATCCCACAGAAGGACGGTACTGGCATGGAGGTTTCATTGAGCATCGAGGCGAGATCTGAATTGCAAATCTTCACCTGAAGCCAGTGAATTTGCATGGCTTGACCTGTGGAATTAGCAAACCAGAGGAGCAAAACTATGGGGAAC
>JBIKWS010000264.1:0-5677 GCA_044356195.1 Cyanophyceae cyanobacterium | reverse complement strand
GGGGAATGGAAGCCCTGCTCGAAGCGAACCGCAAACTCGTCAGCAGCGACGCCGACGAGGCCCGGGTCCTCCAACAGGTGCTGATCGAGATCATTGGCGTCGGGAAGCCAAGACGGTCGGTCCAGCCGCGCTGAAACCACGCCCCTCAGCAACCGCCCTGCACGAACGGCGAACATCGATAGCTGGGGGCAAAAGAATCGGCGGCGACGGATCGCTCCGTCACCGCCGATAAATCAAGGGCAGAGCCCGTGCCGGGCCAAGACCTTCAGATCACTTCGGGAGCAGATCCGAAACCAGCGACTTCTCCTCCTTCAACTCCGCCTCCGTGGCGGCGATCTTCGCCTTCGAGAAATCACTCAGGCTCACGCCCTGGATCGTTTCCCACGTCCGGCCGTTGCTGCGCGTGGGGTAGCTGAACATCAGCCCCTTCTCGATGCCGTAAGACCCATCCGAGCACACCGCGACCGAGAAGCAGTCGTCCGGATGCGTCGGGGTGTTCAAGGCCTTCACCGTGTCCACCACCGCATTCGCCGCCGAGGCTGCCGAGCTCAACCCGCGAGCCTCGATGATCGCCGCGCCGCGCTTCTGCACCGTCGGGATGAACTTGTCCGCAAACCAGGCATCGTCACCGATCACCGCGGGTGCTGGACGGCCACCGATGCGGGCGTTCGCGAAATCCGGGTACATGGTCGAGCTGTGGTTGCCCCAGATCGCAATGTTCGAGACCTGCGAGATCGGGACCCCGGCCTTCTGCGCCAACTGCGTCTTCGCGCGGTTCTGGTCCAGCATCGTCATCGCGAACCAGCGATCCTTCGGAACCTCCGGGGCCGAGTTCATCGCGATCAGGCAGTTGGTGTTGCAGGGATTGCCCACCACCAGCGTGCGGACGTCCGAAGCCGCGTTCCGCTGGATGGCCTGGCCCTGCCCCGTGAAGATCTTGCCGTTTATTCCCAGCAAATCCTTCCGCTCCATGCCCGCCTTGCGTGGCACCGATCCGACCAGCAGCGCCCAGTTCACCCCACGGAAACCTTCGTCCAGGCTCGCCGTCGGAACCACACCCGCCAACAACGGGAACGCGCAGTCATCCAGTTCCATCACCACCCCGTTCAAGACCTTCAGCGCAGGTTCAATCTCGATCAGGTGCAGGATCACCGGCTGGTCAGGGCCGAACATCGCGCCGGACGCGATCCGGAACAACAGGGAGTACCCGATCTGGCCGGCGGCGCCGGTCACAGCAACACGAATGGGGGCGTTCATCTCAGTCAGCAGTTTTTCAGTTTCACGTCCGCGGCCGTTCAATGCCTTCGGAAAGCCCGGAACCCTACTGTCGCACGCCGCCAAGACAAGGCTCACATTGACCGCCACGAGCGTTTCGATTCAGCCCCCTAGACAAATCCTCGCGGCAGCGGCGTCCTGTCCATCGAACCGGCATGCACCCGCTTGAACAGATCCTCGATGACCACGGCGACGCCGTGTTCTCGTTCCTGCTCCAGCTGAGCCGGTCCGAACCCGACGCCCGGGACCTCTTCCAGGATCTCTGGCGACGGCTCGTCGAAAACCCACGATTGCTGGCGGAGGCCCGGGATCCAAGGGCCTTCCTGCTGCACCTTGCCCGGAATCAGTTCATCGACTGGACCCGCCGCAGCAGCGCCCGTACCCGCGCCCACGAAGGCTCCCACGCCCAGTCGGACATCGCCGGCCTTTTTGAACCCACGCACCATCCCGACGAAGCCGCCTTTCGCGAGGCCCTCGATCGTGCCCTTGGCCAACTACCCGAGGACCAGCGCATCGTGGTCCACCTCAAGTTGTGGGAAGGCCTGACGTTCGACGCCATCGCGCAACTCCTCGACCTCTCCCCCAACACCGCCGCCAGCCGATACCGCTACGGCGTGGACAAACTCCGCACCCTCCTGCGCCCCCTCTACGACGAACTCCACACGCCATGAACTCCAGTACACCACCCAACCTGGAAGACCGGCTTGCCCAGGTCCCGCGCCGGGGTCTCCCGGAGGACCTTCGGAAGTCCTGCCTCGACCTGGCCCGCGCCAACCGACAGTCCCGTTCACCCGCCCGCCGCCACGCCCTCTGGTTCCAATGGCTCTGGCCTCACCCGGCCGCCTGGGCCGGGCTTGCCGCCGTCTGGTGCACCATCTTTGCCCTGCATCAATTCGCCCCGGTTCCCGTCAACGTCCTCGCCGCCACCGGTCCCTCCACGCCGTTGATCCTGGATCCGGACTCCACCCGCCAACTCGCCGCTCAACGCGAGGCCCGCGAGGAACTCCTCCGCCAACCCCTGCCCCCTTTGGATATCGACCGCCCCCGCAATGCCACCCCGCCTTCCACCAACCGCATCGCCTGAACCCCGCCACCCCATGAAGAAGTTCCTCCGCATCTCCGGCTTCATCGCCCTCGCCCTCCTCACGCTTGTCGCCCTCGGCTACGCCGTCGAAAACTGGCGCGGCAGCCGCGCCTGGTCCGCCGAACAGGCCCGCATCCAGAAGAGCGGCGAACCCCTCGTTTGGCCCGACATGCTCCCACCTGCGCCCTCCCCCGAACGGAACTTCGCCGCCGTCCCGCTGTTCGAGGGCCTCTTCGAGTATGAGGTCGTCAAGGACGCCAAGGGCCGCGCCCGACACCAATGGAAGGGCGGCCCGGCGTCCACGCGCATCATGGAGACGTTCCGCCTCCCCAATCCGCCGAAGACCGACGCCAATCCCGCGCGCGCCCGAACCCCGGCCCTCGACCTCGAAGCCACCCTCGCCCAACTCCAGAACGGCACCAACTACCCGAAGCTCACCCCATCCGGCAAACCCGCACAGGACATCCTCCGACTCCTCGACTCCCGCAAGGACGCCTTCGACCAACTCCGGCTCGCCGCAGCCCGACCCGAATGCCGCTTCGCGATCCGGTACGAGGACAACATGGACGCCTTGCTCCCCCATGTCTCCGCATTGAAAGCCGCCGCCCAACTGGTCCGCATCCGCTCCACCGCCCTCCTCGAAACCGGCGAGCGCAGCGCTGCGGCCGATGATGTCCTCCTCATCCTCCGCATCGGCGATGCCGCCGGCTCCGACCCCATCCTCATCAGCCAACTCGTTCGCATCGCCATCCACTCCACCGCCGCCTCCGCCGTTTGGCAGGGTTGGCAACAAGGCCGCTGGAGACCGGAGGATTACCAACGCTTCCAGACCGCCTTCGCCGGCTTCAACCCGCGCGATGCAATCGTTGATTCCCTGCGTGCGGAGCGGATCTTCAGCACCAGCATGGTTGACCTCCTCCGGCAAGACCCCGCCAGGTACTCCGCCCCCGGCGACGAATCGTCCCAACAATCCGCCCCGTTTCCGCTTCACCTCTTTCCCAGCGGCTGGCTCCGCTTCAACCAGGTTGCCGTCTCCCGCTGGCTCGACGCCCTGGCGCAGCAGGCGCGCACCAATTTGCCCACCACTCCGCTTGCCTCCCTCGCGCAAACCGTGAGCGTGAAAGACATGGGTCCATTCCTCTACAGTTTCATGGCCCGCATGTCCGTTCCCGCGGTATCGCAATCCTTCGGAAAGTTCGACCGCACCCAGGTCAACATCCTCCTCGTCACCACTGTCTGCGCCATCGAACGGTTCCGCGCCGGCAACAACGGCAAGCTTCCCGCAACACTCGCCGCCCTTGTGCCGGACTACCTCACCACCGTGCCCATCGATCCCATGAGCGGAAAAGCCCTCGCCTACAAACCCGGCGAAGCCGGAGATTTCGAACTCTACAGCTTCGGCCTGGATGGTCAGGACGACGGCGGTGCCGGTGCCATCGGGACCAAGACCGACCAACTCGACTGGGCCTGGCCCAGCCGCCAGCCCACCGAAGATTCCCATCGGTTCTGATGCGCCGCCCCTGCGGAATCGGGATCAAACGGACCTCAGCCTCGATGCCGGATCCAACCCTCACACCGACCGCGTGAAGTCCGTCTCGAACACCTCGTACCCGGCCGGCTTCATCCCCAGCTTCACATACGCCGCACGCGCGCGCTCGTTGTGATGCTCCATGTACAGTCGGATGCCGCAAATCCCCGGGTTCGCCCGCGCCTCGGATTCCACCGCCCGGTACAACGCGCCGAACACGCCACACCCACGCTCCTCCGCTGCCACGTAGACGCTCTGGATCCACCAGAACATCCCGTTCCGCCAGTCGCTCCACTCAAACGTCACCATCAACTGTCCGATCACCTTGCCGTCCCGTTCCGCCACGAGATACCGCCCCTTCGACGCATCCTCCAGCACCGCCACGACACCCGGCCCGATCCGCTCCGGGTCGAGATCCCTCCCTTCGGTCTCGCGGGCCAAGGCACGGTTGTACTCCGCAATGATCCCGGCATCGGACAGCGCCGCGGGCCGGATATGGAATGAAGACTTCATGAATCGGAATGCGTTCAGATCTGCCAGTCCATCGCGGCCAACCGGTTCTTCTTGGGCATCACCCGCATCTTGATCTCCTCGTTCAGCACCACCGAGTCCGGAGGCACGCTCTGCAACAGGAACACGTTGCCCCCGATCGTCGACCCCGCCCCGATCACCGTTTCCCCTCCGAGGATCACTGCCCCGGAATAGATCGTCACGTTGTCCTCAATCGTCGGATGCCGCTTCTTCCCCCGCAGCGCCTGTCCACCCGACGTACTCGTGGCCCCCAGCGTGACCCCGTGGAAGATCTTCACGCGGTTCCCGATCACACAGGTTTCCCCGATCACCGTTCCCGTCCCATGGTCGATGAAGAAGTGAGTCCCGATCCTCGCGCCTGGATGGATGTCGATGCCCGTCCGGCTATGCGCCCACTCGGTCATCATCCGCGGGAGCAACGGTACGCCCGCCTCCTGCAATTCGTGCGCCAGACGCTGCACCGCAATCGCCTCGATGAAGGGGTAGGCCGTAATGATCTCCTCACGGCTTCGCGCCGCGGGATCTCCTTCAAACGCCGCATCCACGTCCGTCTGCAACAACTCCCGCACGGCGGGCAACCGTCGCAGGAACTTCGCCGTCAGCGTGAAGGCTGCCTGGCGCGGATCCGCCACCGCCGGATCCGGGCACTGGAAGCAGCTCAGACTCTTGCAAACCTCGTCTTCCAACCGACCGCCGACCGAGTCCATCAACAACGCCGTCTCCGCCTTCAACTCAGAGGAATGAACGACCTTGTCGTCGAAGAACCCCGGGAACAACAACCTGAGAAGATCCTTCGCAATGTCGACCACCGCACCCCGCGACGGAAGATTGGCCCCGTCCACATGGTTGATCCCTCCATGTCGGCGGTAGCTGACCAGCAACGCATCCGTGAGCTCCGTAATCGGAAAATTCACGCCGTCAGCATCCGGAATCCGCCCGGCTTTGTCACGGACAGCCCCACGTTCGCCGCGCCTGACCTTCGAAATCCGGGGTTGCCACCTTCCTCACACACCCTCTAGTTTTTGGAGTCTTCGTTGCCGTGTGTACCTCTCCGGCCTCCAGATCGGTCGGCAACGGTTACACCGCTGAATCAATGCGCCTCTGCCTGTTCGACCCGGGGATATCGACCCACGACGGAACCCCTGCTGAAAACCTCGGCAACCTGATCATCCAACAGGCCGTCCTGCGCGAGATTCACAGCCTTTTCGAAGGCTGGCAGATCATCCGCATCTCAACCTTTGCCCCACCCACGCGGGAAC
>JBIKWS010000263.1:0-5687 GCA_044356195.1 Cyanophyceae cyanobacterium | reverse complement strand
CTTCCAGGAAACGTTGGGCGAAGCCGAAGCCATCATGCTCGCGCTGACCTGCGAGCGCGCCGGACTTGTCGACGGACAGGACATCCTCGAGCTCGGATGCGGCTGGGGTTCGCTCACGCTCTGGATGGCCGCGCACTATCCGAACGCCCGGATCACCGCCGTCTCCAACTCGCGCACCCAGAAGCTCCACATCGACGCCGAAGCCGCGCGACGCGGCCTGCGCAACGTCCAGGTCGTCACCTGCGATGCCAACCGCCTCGAACCACCCCCGAGCTTCGGAGCCGAAGCCGGCAGCGGGGAATGTCGCGGACGTTTCGATCGCGTCGTGTCGGTCGAGATGTTCGAGCACATGAAGAATTACGAACGGCTCCTCGGGAACATCGCCCGCTGGCTGCGTCCCGAAGGACGCCTGTTCGTCCACATCTTCACGCACCGGGAGTTCGCGTATCATTTCGTCGCACGCGACGAAACCGACTGGATGGCGCGCTATTTCTTCACGGGCGGGATCATGCCGAGCGACGACCTCCTGCTGTATTTCCAGAAGGACCTGGCGATCGAGGCGCACTGGGTGGTGAACGGGCGTCATTACGAGCGCACGTCCAACCAGTGGTTGGAGAACATGGATGCCAACGAGGCCGAGATCCGCGAGATCTTCCGTCAGACCTACGGTGCCGACAACGTCACCCGCTGGTGGGTTTATTGGCGCGTGTTCTTCATGGCGTGCGCCGAGCTATGGGGCTTCCGCGCCGGCAACGAATGGCATGTGAGCCATTACCGCTTCCGGCCGCGCAGAGTTGCCAGTTTCCAGATGCCAGACGCCAGTTCTTGAAACTGGGAACTGGCGACTGGCGACTGGGAACTCCCCTTGAAGGCCGGGTGCCCTCACCCGGCGAGGACGTGATCCGCCGCGTGGGGGCACGCTGCCTACAAGACCGAAGCGTTCACCGCTGGAAAAGCCGGAGCAACAGCGTCAGCACGATGCTGACGACAACACAGGTCACGATGGGGAAGTGAAAGCTGACGTTGCCGCGACGCAGGCTGAGGTCACCGGGAAGCAGCCCGCCATTCCCGCCGAAGCGCGGACCCAACCACCACACCAGCGCGCCAACCACCACCAGCACCAGTCCCGTCACGACCATCATCCGCCCCAGTCCCTGCATGTCCGAAACATGCCCGGCTTCTGCATTCGGCGAAAGGGGGACCTTGCCGAGGACGGGAACACCTCAAACCCGAAACAGGCCCCGGAAGGCGCGGGAGGCGTAGTAGGACTGGGCGCCGTTGTGGTACACGAAGACCTTGCCGTAGCGGCGATCGCAGAAGAGGGCACCCCCCAGGGAACGGATGTCCGCCGGCGTGGCGATCCAGCTGGAGGTCTTGAGATCGAACTCGCCCAGTTCCTGCAGCGCGCGGTACTGCGCTTCCGACAGCAGCTCGATGCCCATCGCTGTCGCCATGCCGACCACGCTTCCGGCTGGCTTGTTCTCCTTCCGCGCGTTGAGGGCCTCGGGGTCGTAGCACAGGCTTCGCCGACCTGTCGGGGTTTCGGCCGAACAGTCGCAGAAGAGGAAGTGGCCGGTGGCGGGGTCCTGACCGATGACATCGGGTTCGCCGCCGCTGGCTTCCATCTCGCCGAGAACCTTCAGGGCGGCGGGCTTCGATTCGAGCCGCGCGAGCACCTTCTCCCACGGGATTCCCCGGTGCCGCCCAACGTTCAGTTCAAACCGCTGCTTCAACGCGCCGAGGAGCGCCTGCTGTTCACCTGCCTTCATGAGGTTGGTTGGAATCCGTGAAATCCGTGAAATCTGTGGATGAACATTCAGGCGTCCCCTGCCGCCGCTCCGTGAAATCTCAGCGCCGGACGCGGAAGGTTCCGGCGCCGGACATCAACGCCTCGATCTCGGCACGTGTGGCGCGGTTCGCATCGCCTTCGACGGAATGCGCGAGGCAGGAGGCCGCCGTGGCGAACCGCAGGGCGGTCTCGGGCGATTCCATCCCGGGCGTGTTCAGACAGAAGATGAGACCGGCCGAGAAGGCATCGCCCGTTCCCACGCGGTCGACGATGTGCGTGATGGGGTAGGGGGCGAAGGAACCGTCGGGTCCTGACGGCGCGTGGAAGGCCTGCCGGCTGGCGGTGTCGTACAGGAACCCGCCCCACAGATGATGCGATGCGGTGATCGTCTGCCGGAGCGTGATGGCGACCTGGCGGAGGTTCGGGAAGGTCTCGTGGAGCTGGTGCGCGACGTCGAGGGTCGCAGCCAGATCGGGAGCATCGCCGGCGGAAGGCGGGGTGCGTGGCCGGATGCCCATCATCTCGGCGGCGTCCTCGCGTCCGCCGATGAAGTGGGTGGCGAACGGCAGCAATTCGCGCATCAGGCGGTTGGCGAGGTCGCGCGGTGTGGTGCCCGGTTCCCAGCGCCAGAGCTTCGAGCGGAAGTTCATGTCGCACGACACGGGAATTCCCAGCGCGTGGGCGGCGCGTGCGGCGGCGAGGTTGGCGGTGGCCGCAGTCTGGGACAGCGCGGGTGTGATGCCGGTGAGGTGCAACCACGAGGCGTTCGCGAGGATCTCCGGCCATCCGTAGGCTTCGGCGGGCGTGGTCGCCACGGAGCTACCCTCGCGATCGTACACGACGGTTCCGGCGCGTTGGGCGGCCCCCTTCTCCAGGAAGTAAAGTCCCAGGCGTCCGCCTGCGGTCCGCACGATCGAGCGTGTGTCGATGCCGTGGCTGCGCAGGCTGGCGACGCAGGCGTCGCCCAGCTCGTTGGCAGGAAGGGCGGTGACGAAGGACGTTGGCAGTCCGAGATCGGCGAGGGAGCGGATCGCGTTGGCTTCGGCACCGGCGAAGTCGAACTCAATCGTGCCCGGCAGGGACTGGCTGAAACGCCGGTAGCCGGGCATGGCCACGCGGCCCATGATCTCTCCGAAGGCGACGATGGATTTCATGTCGTGCGGGGTTTGCGGATGGAATCGACGAGTTCGCGGACAGCGCGGGCGTTCTCGCGGATGAGGCCCCAGTTGCCGCCCGAGATCAATTCGCGGGGAGCGATCCAGGATCCGCCGAGGGCGATCACGGAGGGTTCGCGGAGGTAAGCTTCGGCGGATTGAAGGGTGATCCCGCCCAGCGGCATGTAGCGCACGCCCAGATGGGAGAAGGGCGACGTGGTGATCCGCAGGTGACGCGCACCGCCGAGGGTTTCGGCGGGGAAATACTTCAGCAACCCGCAACCCAGACCGAGCGCTCGATCGATTTCGGTCGGGGTACAGACGCCCGGGGCAAACGGGAGTCCGGCAACACGCGCGGCCTTCACGACGTCGGGGTTCAATCCGGGTGCCACGCCGAACGTCGCTCCGGCATCCGCGGCCGCGCGCACCTGCGCGGCGTCGAGCAGTGTTCCGGCACCGATGCCCACCGTCGGGAACGCCTGGCGGATCCGCTTGATGCCCTCAAGCGCAGCGGGGGTGCGGAGGGTCAGTTCGATGAGGTCGATGCCGCCTTCGAGCAACGCCGCTGCGAGGGGTTCCGCGTGACGCGGATCATCGACGATGACCACGGCCACCGCTCCGGTGGCCTGGAGCCGGGAACACCACGGCTCGGGAAAGTGCAGGTTCATGATCTGTGGAATCTGTGAAATCGGTGGAGCATCCGCATTCCAATCTCCGGTTCAACGCGGCCCGCGGTCCGACCGCAGCAGCAGCCATCCGCCGACGAGTTGGAACAGGAAGTTCGGGATCCAGAGGATGAGGTGCGGTCGTGCGGCCTCGCGGGTTTCCAGCGATTGGCCGACGATGATGAAGGCGTAGTAGACCACGAGCAGGCCCAGGGCGAGGGCGATGCCGATGTTGGTCTCGCGACGGTGCGCACGCAGGCCCAGCGGGATCCCGACCATGGTGAATCCGATGCACGCGAAGCTGAACGACACCTGCCGATGGATCTGCACGAGGATGGGCGTCACCGGTTCCCCGGCCGTCCGACGCCGGCCCAGTTCCGAGCGCAGTTGAACGAAGGTCATCTCGGAGGGCTTCGGCATCACGAGGGCATTCGGGCGGAGCGCGGTGAAGTTCGTGGACCATTCCGAGGCAAAGATCGGGACCTGCGAATTGGTGCTCAGCATGGCGAGGCCCTGTGCCTCGTGGAGGACGATCTGCACGGGCCATCCGTTGGTATCGAGGGCAACGGTGGCGCGTGGCGCCCACAGGTCGAGGAGGCGCTGGCCGTTGGACACCTGGTAGACGAGCACGTCCTCCATGTTGGTGTCGGTCGCCGTCCGCGCGTAAAGCGTCATGGACCCGAAGTCGAGGTACCGGCCCGAGGCGAACCCGCCGAACCCACGCGACCGGATCGCGTCCTGCTGGAGTTGCTTGAAGGCCACGCGACTCGTGGGAGCGACATGGCAGTTGAACCATCCGCACAGGACGCTCAACAGGAGGCTCAACCCGACGATCGGGGACGCCGCGGCGACCAGGCTGATGCCGCCCGAGCGGATCGCCGTGATCTCGCCATCGGCACTCAACCGTCCGAAGACCAGCAGCGAAGCGGTCAGCATCCCGATGGGCAGGGCGTAGGCCATGGCGAACGGGATCAGCAAGAGGATGGAGCGCAGGACGACCGGCACCGAGGCGCGTCCGCTGGCGAGGAGGTCGAGGACGTCCTTGAGGATGTTTCCCAGCAGCAGGATGAAGGTGAACACGGCCACCGTGACCAACAACGTGGCCACGGTCTGTCGCAGGAGATGGAGGTGGAGCGTCCTCAAGGAAGCGGGCTGCAGCATCCGCGGGACGACCCCGTCGCGGCAAGGGTGGAGGATCGTTTGGAGGGAGTTCCCAGTCCCCAGATGCCAGATTCCAGTCTGCCGGGAACTTGGATCTGGGGACTGGCAACTGTCCCCCCAAAGAAAAAGGCCTCCCGGTGAAGGGAGGCCGTGGGAACCCGTGGGAGGGTTCAGCGGGACGCGATCTGCAAGGAGACCTTGGAGGCGCGGGCGCGCTCCTTGGTGGAACCGGCAGCGCCCTTGGCCTGCTGGTTGGCCTTGCTGACAGGGCACACCGACGTGGTCTGCGACTTGCAGCAGGCCTTGGCGGCGCAGGCGGTGGCGCACTCACCGGCGAAAGCGGAAGAACCCACGAACCCGATGAGGGAGAGAACGACGAGGATGCGTTTCATGATGTTGATGAATTGTTTCGCCGGGAACCATGACGGATCCATGGCGGGTCCGCAACAGACCAAATTTGGCGTGTCGGAATGGGGGAGTTCCCAGTCGCCAGATGCCAGTTTCGAGACCGGGTGCGGTACGCCGGAGGCGTTGGAGCGGATAGCCCCAGGTCGTGCGGAGCACGCACCCGGGGATTGGGGCGACCATCTGGGATCCGCACCCTGGCGGGGGTGCGAAGAATCGGGAGGCTGCAACCCCTGCCGGGGTTGATGCCCCTTTCCAACGCCAACCCGGGGTTGCTTCGCACCCCGGGCTAATCGCTGCAACGCCTCCGGCGTATCTGGCTTCGAACCTGAATATCCAAAGCTCAAACTTCCGGGCATCTGGCAACTGGGAACCGGGAACTCGCCTCTGGCATCTGCACGGAAATCTCGAAACTCTCCTGCGGCACCGGTTTTAGCCATCCTGCCTGTGATGTCGACGACGGCCACCACGGACGACGATGCCGATCTCATGCTTCAGGTGCGTGAGGGCGAC
>JBIKWS010000262.1:0-5711 GCA_044356195.1 Cyanophyceae cyanobacterium | reverse complement strand
GTGACGACCGCGACGTGCCTTGGACTGCGTTCATGGACATTCCGCGGAACGGCTTCGCCGGGTGCCATTGTGGAGGTCTTCAATGGGGCTACGCGATTGGCGCGGGTGACGGCCTCGACCACGACGGGTGCCTGGGCAGCGGGTGTGCTGGTTACTGTGCCCGCCCCGGTCCAGAGCGTCGTTGTCAGGTCGAGCCGAGGAGGATCTGTGACGGCTCCGGTGACGAACCGGTAAGTGCGTCACGTGTGTTGGTTGGTTCGCCGGGGTGGTGGCTGCGGGTGCAGTTGCCACCCCGGTTTTTCGTTTCCGGTAGGGGTGGCTTTAGGACAGGGCGACGAGGACGTCGCCGCCCCGGCCTTGGAATGGGGAGGCGATGTCCTCATCGCCGTAGGGAGGGTCTTTGGGATGGGGCGACGTGGACGTCGCCTCCCCGACCTCACCTCCGCTCTGGACCCGTCGGAGGTTCGTCAGGCAACCGGTTGGGTGCGCATGCCGAGGCGCTGCATCTTGTTGTAGATGCTCTTCTCGGCGATGCCGAGGATGCGGGCGGCGGCGGCCTTGTTGCCGTCGCATTTCCGGAGGGTTTCGATGATGGCGAGCTTCTCGATCTCTTCGAGGGAGCTCTGGCCGAGTTCGACGCTGGAGGTCCCCGGTGTGGACGTAGGCATGCCGGGTGAAGGAGGTGCGACAGCGCCCGCAGGGCTGAAGAGGGAGGACTTGAGGGTCGCCGGCAGGTCCTCCGGGTGGATGGTGTCGGAGGAGGCGAAGGCGGCGGCGCGTTCGAGGACGTTTTCGAGTTCGCGCACATTGCCGGGCCACGGGTAGTCGCGCAGCATGCGGACGGCGTCGGGAGCAATCTTCAGTGGGGATTTTCCCTTGGCGAGTCGGACGAGGTATTGGGTGGCCAGGAACTCGACGTCGTCGGGACGTGCGCGCAAGGGTGGTAGTTCGAGTGGGATGACATTGAGTCGGAAATAGAGGTCCTGACGGAACTCGCGGGCCTGGACGCGTTCCTCCAGATCGACATTGGTGGCGGCGATGACGCGGACGTCCGCCTTGACGGTCTTGCTTCCGCCGAGGCGGAGGAAGTTCCGGTCCTGAAGAAAGGTGAGGAGCTTGGGTTGGAGATTGAGAGGAAGGTCGCCGATTTCGTCGAGGAAGAGGGTGCCGCCCTCGGCCATCTCGATCCGGCCGATGCGGCGTTGGAGGGCACCGGTGAAGGCTCCCTTCTCGTGGCCGAACATCTCCGATTCGAGAAGTTCGGAGGGGAGCGAAGGGCAGGAGACGGCAACAAAGGGTTGGTTGGCGCGTGGGCTGGCGTGATGGATGGTCCTTGCGAGAAGGCTCTTGCCGGTGCCGCTTTCGCCGGTGATGAGGATGGTGGAATCGAGGGGTGCGAGCCGCTCGACCTTCCGGAGGAGGTCGGCGACATGGGAACTGACGCCGAGGAAGCCGGCGATCGGAGGTGTGGACGTGAGCGATTGGCGCAGCTGGGAGACCTCGCGGAGGGTGGAGCCGAGCGAGACAGCCTTGTGGACCTGCGCCATCAGGTCCTCGAGGCGGAAGGGCTTGGCGATATAGTCGAGGGCTCCCTGCTTCATGGCCTGGACGGCGTCCTCGATCTCGCCCTCACCGGAGATGATGATGATCTGGGTTCCGCTGGAGAGCTTCCGGAGGTTTTCGGCGAGTTGGAGGCCGTTCGTGTCCGGAAGCTTGAGGTCGATCAGGGCGAGCGGGATGTCATCGGTGAAGACCTCGAGGGCATCGCGTCCGGTCCGGGCCTGGACCGGTTCATAGCCATTCCGGACCAGGGCATGAGTGATGAGCTGGATGAGGGTGGGCTCATCGTCGACGACCAGGACGCGGGGGCGATCGGTTCTGCGCATGTAACTGGGGGGCTCGGCGGAGTGAGGTTACTCTGGCTGCGAGACCAGAAAACCGGCAAGGGCTGTATAAGGTACAGGGTTGGAAAAGTTGCAGCACCAAGATTGGTTATTTGGTTCGAGGGAGTGTCCAGAACCCTGTTGGTGCGGTTGTTTTGGGAGAATGCTCCCAAAGGTTTGGCAGTACGGGAAGAACTACAGCGTTTCAGGGAATACCCGGTCTTTCCGTGTGCCAAGGCATCGAATGAATAACCGCGGCTGGGTAGGTGAGGAACTCATCCTCCTGTTGTTAGATAGAAAAAGGATAGATGCTGGTGGAACTGGGGCATCGCAAAAGTGGCCATGTTTTGGCCTTCTTTTGGTTGCCGGAAGCCGGAAGGTGCATGAACCGCCTTTGGATGACGTCCGGGGACCGCGATGCCTCCACGATGCTTGGCACGCCACTAGCTCATCGATTCCATCCTGTAATTCGGAGACTATATCCTGGATGAACACCTTGAATGCATCGGAGCCAGTGCCAACGCCCGTCGTTGCCGGGACCATGAGTGCCCCGGGACGCCCTGGCGGGCCCGTGGAGGATCCGGTGCGTGGCTTTATCCATGACGTACGGACCCCACTGGGCGCGGTGCGTGGGTTTGCCGAGGTGATCCTGGATGACCCGGATCTGGATGCGGCCACCCGCACCGAGTTTCTCCAGACCATCATCCGCGAGACGGATCGCGCCATCGAGTTGGTCCGGCAGTTGGGGGATCTCGGGCGGATACGGCGTGAAGCATTGCCGATGGCTCCGGTGGGAATCCTTCCGGCGGTGGTCGAGCCGGTGTTGCATGAGATGCAGGAACAGGCCATGGGCGAGGGCGTTGTTCTGGTGGGTGAGATCTTTGCGTGTCCGGTGACCCTTGTGTGCGCGCCCGAGTGGATCGGGACGCTGATCCGGGAAGTGGTGGCGATGTCGATCCGGTGGACGCCGGCGGGAGGCCGGGTGTGGGTGGGCGTTTCGATCCGGGGTTCCATCCTGCGGATCGAGAGTGCGGATGAAGGGGTCGCGGTGACCGAAGCTCAGCGTCAGCGGCTGCTCGAGCCGTATTTCCGGGAGCGGTTGGCGCCGCGTCAGGGCGGGAGCGCAGGACTGGGGTTGGTGCTGGCGTCCGAGATTGCCCGAGTTCATGGCGGCTCGGTGGGCGTGCACCATGGGGAGCAGTGCGGCGTCATCCTGAGCGTGGAGTTGCCGCTGGACGAAATGGTGGATGGATCGCGGTGAAGGACGGTCATGAACCCGCGAACCGAAAGTTCCCCTGGAGATCTTCCTACGGGCTCCTCGAAGGGCCTGTGCGCCGAGGGCTGCGTCCAGCGCAAGCGTCGGGCGCTCGTGGTGGACGATGATCCCTGCGCGCGGCTGTACGTGACACGGGTACTCGAAGGCTTGGGTTTCCGGGTCGATACGGCGGAATGCGTGCGGTCGGCAACGCTGGCGATTGCGGGTCCCTGTTTCGATGTGGTGGTCTCGGATGGGCACTTGCCGGATGGGCTGGGGCCGATGGTGCTGGACCGGGTGCGGAGCCGTGGCCGGGATGGGGATCCGGGTGTGACCCGGATGTTCGGGATGACGGCGTCGACGGATGGGGAGTTGCGGCGTGCGTTTCTGGATGCCGGTGCGGGCGTCGTGATGATCAAGCCGGTGCCGATGATGATGTTGCGTGCGGTGGTGGGGTAGGGGGGCGGGGGAGTTTGAAGTTTGAAGAGACAGGATTGAAGGATTCTGCGGCGGGAGTCATCGACTCGCGCCGGGTGAGGGCACCCGGCCTACAGATGGAGTTGCCAGCCCTCAGTCCACAGCCTCCTGACCTCGACTGCTACGTGGGGAGGCTTGAAACTTGAATCTTCATATCCGGGGCTTCTCCATTGAGGGCATGCGAGTTGGGAAGGGGTCGGGACAATCCGGGTTCACGCTGATCGAGCTGCTGGTGGTGATTGCGATCATCGCGATCCTGGCGGGCATGCTGTTGCCGGCGTTGAGCAAGGCAAAGTCGAAGGCGCTGGGCATCGCCTGCCTGAACAACCACAAGCAGCTCACCCTGTGCTGGCAGTTGTACACCGACGATGACAATGGGGTCCTGCCACCGAATGAAGCCAGCGGGTTGGTGTCGGTGGGCAACAGCTGGATCCTGGGCGATGTCCGGGTGGACCTGAACACGCGCAACCTCGAGGCCGGCGTCCTGTGGAAGTACAACAAGTCGGCGGCTATCTACCGGTGTCCTTCGGATCGTTCGACCGTGGTGGGGAGGCGCGGGTTGCTGCGGAACCGGTCGATCTCGATGAGCACCGGGCTGGCGCACCTGAACCCGGGGAAGATCCCGCGGCCGATCTATCGTCAGTCGGGGATCGTGGATCCGGCGCCGAGTCTGGCGTCGGTGTTCCTGGATGAGGACGAATGGGCGATCCAGAACGGGGCGATCGGGATAGAGCCCCGTTCGACGGGCCAGCGGGTGCATTGGAACCTTCCGGGAAGCCGGCACAACAATGGCCTGAGCCTCTCGTTTGCCGACGGGCATGCGGAGGCGTGGCGCTGGGCGGGAACGGCGATCAAGACGGGGTCCGGTGTGTTGCGGGAACGGTTCCGCGCGGATCCGGGCAACGGGGATTCAAGCTACACGTTGAGTTCGCCCACGGAGGCGGATCTCCGGGATTTGCGGAAGCTTCAGGAAACCGTGCCGCCCGGCGGCGCTGGCAATTGACGGCGGCGATGGGGCCATGGGTTCCTGAAAATCTTTGGACAACCTGCCAGTTCCTTTCAGTTTGGGAGCCGTGGATTCAACCGGTTTTCCGCATATGGGACGCGTATTCTGGATGGGATTCGGGCTGCTGATGCTGGGCGCGGTCGTGCTTGGACAGGCTCCCGGTGCGGTGTCCGGCGCGCCGGCCGAGGTGGTCACGGAACCGGGAGATGTGCGGAAGGACGCGACCGTCGCGGCGGTGGAGATGGTGATGCCCGCGGTGGTGAACATCGCGACGCGGTCGCGGGTGCATCGCGGAGGGGATGCGGTCCAGCAATGGATCGAGGAGTATTACGGGTATCGCCGGCGGCGCGAGACGGAGGATTTCAGCCGTGGTTCCGGGGTGGTGATTGATCCGGAGGGGTACGTGCTGACGAACGTGCACGTGGTGCAGGAGGTGGACGACATCCAGATCCAGTTTGCGGACACCCAGGAATCGTTGCCGGCGGACCGGGTGGCGTTGTCGGAGAGCAAGGATGTGGCGTTGCTGAAGATCCGGGCCCCGGTGGGGCGGCGGTTCAAGGCGGTGAAGCTGGCGCGCGAAGATGACCTGTTGCTCGGGGAGACGGTGATTGCGCTGGGCAATCCCTTCGGACTGGGCGGATCGGTGAGCCGGGGAATCCTCAGTTCGAAGTCGCGTCGGGCCCCGGAATCGGTACCGGAGGGCGCGTCGTTGCAGATTGCGGACTGGTTGCAGACGGATGCGGCGATCAACCCGGGGAATTCCGGTGGGCCCTTGATCAACCTCCGTGGGGAGCTGATCGGGTTGAATGTGGCCATCCTTCAACCCCGGACCGGCGCGCAGGGGATCGGATTCGCGGTGCCCATCAAGCGGGTGAACGAGGCGCTGGCGGAGACGTTGTCGGGGGAGAGCATCGAAGGGCTTTGGTTTGGCGCGCGGTTGGCACCGGGGGTGCGGCCATTGGCGGTGAAGTCGGTGCAGGCGGGAAGTCCGGCGGACAGGGCGGGCCTGAAGTCAGGAGATGTGATCCGGGAAGTGAACGGAAGTCCGGCTGGCAGCCTGATCGAGTTCAACCGGGCGCTGGTTTCGGCG
>JBIKWS010000261.1:0-5748 GCA_044356195.1 Cyanophyceae cyanobacterium | reverse complement strand
GAATCGGGAGCGAGGATGGCTGATCGGCTTGGGAGTAACGTATTTCTGTCTCGCGTTCCTGCTGATCTACCTGCTGAACGCCCAGACCGACAAGCAATCGAGGGAACTGGTCAAGGTGTTCTACACCTCCTCGCACGTGATGATCGCGATGGTCATTGGATATGGCATGGCGATCGTCGGCGCCCTGGTTCAAGGGTCCTTCGAGAAGTGGCGCACCATCCTGATCGCTGGAGCGACGGTGTCGGTCGCCTTGAACCTCTTCCAGTTGTCTGAATCACTGAACCCCGAAAAGAACGTCTTCTTTGTCCCCCGGTTGGCGGCGGCGCTCAGCCTGGCGATTACGGCAGCACTTTTGGGATTCCTGCTCTTGTGGCGTCAGAAACCCGCTGTCTTTGGAGACTCCACCGGATCGGTGCAAACCGATGGGTCCAGTGCGAGTGGAAAGACCCGACTCAGCATCGTTCTCGCCCTGTTTACCTTAATTCCTGCCGACTCGATCCTCGATCATTGGGCAGATAACGAGCAGCGCGACCACTATTTCGGATTCTGGTTTGGCCATGACATGTTTGAACCCGGTGCCGACACGTCCGCGGCACCAGCACCGAAAGAAAAGGATGGGAAGCCCCTCTACCCATCGATGGACAAGCACACCGTGTTGTTTGGCGGCACCGATCCGGGACGCTTCTGCCCGACCTACATGATCTTCTGCGAAAGCTTCATTCCGCCCCAGCATCGGCGGAATCCGGGCTTCGATCGGCGGGACGTCTACCTGATCACCCAGAACGCCCTCGCGGACAACACCTACCTTGACTACATCCGCGCCCACTACAACCGGAGTGCCCAGAGCGATCCCTCTTTCTTCTACTCCATGCTGAATGATGCGGTCTCCATTTCACGGAATCGAACCAACACCATGGCCCGCGTGATGGCTCCGGTGGACCGGTGGATGGATGGCTTGGGGGATTCGATCGAGAAGGAACGGCGCGTCGGAGAGTCCTTTTTCAAGGAATCGGACTTCAAAGACCTGGCAACCCTGAAATCTCGGATTTCTGGAGGAACGGACGCTTTGTCGAACCACGTGAAGCAGGCCCTCGGAGCGGCTGCCTCGTCGGAAGCCGGGGCATTGGCAACGGCCCTGAATCGACTCATCGAAGGCCCCTCGATTTTCACGGCGGAACGGTTTGCCGGAATCAAGCTCAGTGATCATGTGCGCCGCTTCGCCGCCCAGGCTCCCACCAATCATTCCCGTATCCGACTGAACCGTCTTCTGCTCGAGGAAGCTTACGCCGGGTTGATTGCCAGCAGTCCTGGAGGGCTTTACCCGGATCGCGAAATCCTGACGCCGACGCCCGATGATCTTCGTCGTTGCTTCGAAGAATACAGCATTGACGCCCAGCGCCGGGCGCAAAGCCGTCAACTCAAGCCAGGCGAGATCCTGACGACCCTTCCCGACGGACGCGTTTCTGTCTCTGGACAGACGGCCGTCATGTCCATCAATGGGCTCCTGACGAAGGTCATTTTCGACAAGAACCCCGACCATTCATTTTACGTCGAGGAGAGTTTCGCCCTGGACTGGATGTACCCACACCTTGTGCCCTTCGGAATCATCCTGAAGATCGAGCGCGAACCCGTCGCCCAACTCTCGGACGACCAGATCCGCCGGGATCACGAGTACTGGTCCCAGTATTCCGAGCGGTTCATCGGGAACTGGATCACGTACGACACTCCAGTGAAGGAAGTGTGTGACTTCGCTCTCCGGACGTATCGGTTGCGCGACTACTCCAATTTCAAGGGCGATGCCCGTTTCGTTCGGGACGACAACGCCCAGAAGGCCTTTTCAAAGCTGCGGAACGCGATTGGAAAGTCCGTCTATGGATGGCGTGCGCAGGAATCGAAGGATCCTGTGTATCAGGCGAAGATGGTGAAGGAGGCGGAATTTGCGCTGAAGCAAGCATTCGCCTTCTGTCCGTACAGCCCGGAGACGGTGTTCAACTATGCCTCCCTGCTGGCGGGGCTCGGACGTTATCCGGACGCCTACCGCGTGGTTGATGCGTGCTACACGATTGACCCGGACAACCTCGGAATCCGAGACCTCCTGAAGCAATTGGAACCTTACAAGGATGCACCCCTTCCCTCGACTGGTGCTGCCCCCGCAGCATCGGCCGCGGCCAACGCGGCGGCAGCTGCCGCGGCTGTGACCAATCTGGAGTCAGCGTTCGGCTTGGCCAGCGCGCTGTTCAACAGCGGTCGAAGCAACGAGGGGATCGCGATCCTCGATTCCCTGCTCGCGAAGCCGGACTCGGATTTGCGGACGCTCGCATCGCTGGCGCAGGCTTACCAGCAGCTGCAGCGCATTGATCGCGTCGAAGCCACGATGGAGAAGTACGCGCGGGCAGTTCCAGACAGTCCGGAGGCTTGGTACCAACTCGCCGCCATCCAAGCCGTCCTCGGCAAGTCGAGCTCTTCTGCGGGAAGCCTCCGGAAAGCATTCGTTCTGAGCGATGCGCGGCTGGCCACCAATCCGGCCGGTGCCAACCTGCGCACCCAACTCACCTCGGACCCGCGCTTCGATCTGATCCGGCCTTCGCTGGATCCCAAGCTTTAGCGTCGAGGCACTGTGCTCTCCGGAAGGCGGTGGCCATCAACCACCGCCTTTTTGGTTTACGAGGCCCTGTGTCGCCGTGCTTCGAACCGCGATGATGCGGGCTCCCCGACGATACGTGAAATAGCTGTAGGTCCACTGCAGGAGCACGGCGAGTCGGTTGCGGAACCCGACGAGGAAGAGCAGGTGGACGAAGAGCCACGCCACCCAAGCCACCCAGCCCGTCAATTCGAGGGATCCCACCTTGGCCACTGCAGCAGAACGCCCAATCGTCGCCATGGTCCCCTTGTCCCAATAATCGAACGGCCGGCGAGCCCTCGGGTCACCGTCCAGTTCGCGCTCCAATTGCCGTGCCACATGGCGGGCCTCCTGGATGGCCGCGGGTGAAACGCCGGGCACAACCTGCCCATCCTTGTCGACCACCGCCGCCAGGTCGCCTATCGCGAACACCTCGGGGTGCCCCGGAACACTGAGATCCGGAGACACGGGTACCCGCCCGGACCTGTCCAATGGCACTCCCAAGCGAGCGGTCAAGGGTGATGCCGCAACGCCGGCTCCCCAAAGAATGTTTCCGGCCCGTATCGTCTCCCCCGGCAAGTCGACTTCTCCGTCCCGGATGTCACGGACCCTGACACCGCATCGGACCTCCACCCCCATCCTCTCCAGTTCGTGGCGGGCCTCCTCCCCCAATTCCTCAGGAAGTTGGCCGAGAAGTCGTGAGCTGCCTTCAATGAGGATCACCCTTGCCTGAGCCGGATCGATCCTGCGGAAATCGGCCCGCAAGACGACCCGTGCCAGTTCTGCGCAAGCGCCGGCAAGTTCAACGCCAGTAGGACCGCCGCCAACCACCACCACAGTCATGAGCCGCTGCCGTTCCAATTCATCGGTGGCATTCTCCGCACGCTCGAACGCCATCAAGAGCCCGTGACGGATCCGTTCGGCATCTTCCAGCGATTTCAGACCTGGCGCGTGCTGCTCCCACTCGGGATGCCCGAAGTAGCTCGTCCGCCCCCCCAATCCGACCACGAGATAGTCGTAGATCACCTCCCCCACGGAGGTCTGGACACTGCGGCTGCCTACATCGATGTCCAGGATCTCAGCCATGTGGACCTGAACATCAGGACGATCGGAAAGGATGGAACGTATGGGCTGGGCGATCTCGGCATCGGAAAGCCCAGCGGTAGCAACCTGGTACAGGAGTGGTTGGAAGAGATGGTGGTTCTGCCGATCGATCAGGACGATGTCTGCCTCGGAATGCCGGAATGAGCGGCAAAAGGTAAGCCCGGCGAACCCAGCACCCAGCACCACGACTTTCTTGCGATTCAGCACGGTTCCAATATGGCTTCACCCGACAGGTTGGGCGAGTCCGGTATTCCCGCCGCACGGTTTCCGGTGGCTCTCGCGGGTCGCTCCCCGTTCGAAGCATCGGGTTCGAAAAACCCCGAACCACGCGTTGACCCGAAGATCCTCCGCGGCAGTATCGACCGCGCCGTCCGACTGGATCGCAGACAGACCGCCCATCATGCACGAGCTCATCCGAGATATCGCCCTTTGTACGGCAGCCGCATGGTTGCTGGGACTGGCGGCGCAACTGGCCCGTCAACCCATCATCCTGGCATACCTGGCGGCAGGCTTCCTGCTGGGTCCTGCGGTGCTCTCGTGGGTCACCAGCCAGGAGTCGATTGCGACGATTTCTGAACTCGGACTCATCTTCCTGCTGTTCATGATCGGGTTGGAAATCGATCTGAAGAAGATCATGAGTGCGGGCAAGTCGATCACGGTGACGGCGGCCGTTCAGATCTTCGGCGGTTTCGCGCTCGGAATAGCCGTCTTCCGGATGCTGGGTTTCAAGCTGGGGAGCGGAAGTTGGGACGCCCTCTACCTGGGAGCGGCGGCGGCAATGAGCAGCACGGTCATCATCGTGAAAGTGCTCTACGACAAGCGCGAACTGGATACGTTGCCCGGTCGGGTGACCCTTGGAGTGCTGGTGATCCAGGACCTGTTCGCGATCCTGTTCCTGGCCGTCCAACCGAACCTCAACCAGATGGAGGCGAGCGTCCTCTTGATGTCTCTGGTTCGGGTGGCGTTCCTGGTGGGCACCACGCTTCTGGTCAGCAAGTACGTCCTTCCCCCGCTCTTCCACAAGGTGGCACGGCTTCCGGAGCTGGTTCTGGTGGGTGCCATCGGGTGGTGTTTCCTGGTGGGCGAGTTCGCCGAACGGCTGCATTTGTCGCGGGAAATGGGGGCGCTGGTTGCCGGGGTTGCGCTGTCCACCTTCCCGTACGCCCTGGATGTGACGGCCAAGGTCACCAGCCTCCGGGATTTCTTCGTGACGCTGTTCTTCGTGGGCCTTGGGATGAAGATCCAGATGCCGGGTCTCGCGGTCTTCGGTTGGGCCATCGTGTTTGGCGGCTTTGCCGTCGTCAGCCGGCTCATCACCACCTTCACCCCGCTTTACTGGCTGCGGCAAGGACTGCGGGCCAGCCTGCTGCCGGCCATCAATCTGGCTCAGGTCTCGGAATTCTCCCTTGTTCTGCTCGAGCTTGGGGCCAGCGAAAAGTTCAAACATGTGGGTCCGATGGCCAAGGATATGGCGTCGCTCGCCTTCGTGATCCTCGCCACGGTCTCGACGTTCGGAATGACCCGCTCCGACGGGTTGGTCCGATGGTTCATTCCCGTCCTGAAAAAGTTGGGTCTCCGCGACCTCGACGCCGGTGGCGGCGCTCCGGCGGCCGGAGAGACGGGCCATGGCCACGGAGCCCGTATCCTTTTCCTAGGTTTCTTCCGCGCAGCCAGCTCCCTGCTCGATGAAATCGAGCGGCACGCCCCCGAGTTGCTCCGGCACGTGGCGGTCATCGACTTCAACCCGGTTGTCCACGCCCAACTGAAGGCGCGGGGGATCCAGGTCATCTATGGAGACATCAGCCAGCGCGACACGCTGCTTCATGCCGGGCTGGCGCAGGCAGAAGTGCTGGTGTGCACCGTTCCGGACAGCCTGCTTAAAGGCATCACCAACGAGAAACTGGTGCGCAGCCTTCGGCAGGTGAATCCAACGGCGCGAATCATCGCCCCAGCAGAGGTCCTGGCCGATGCCCGACAGCTGATCGACGCGGGTGCCAGTTACGTGTGTGTCGGGCGTATCCTCG
>JBIKWS010000260.1:0-5773 GCA_044356195.1 Cyanophyceae cyanobacterium | reverse complement strand
AGCCAACCGAATTCCGGCCTTGGACAAATCAGTCCTCGCTGAAGAGGTACTCGAGGTCGTCCTTGGTCAGGTTGGTGGCGAAGCCTTCCTCACCCAGCACGTCCTGGATGGTCTGGGACTTCCGTTGCTGGAGTTCCCAGATCTTCTCCTCGACCGTGCCCGGCGCGATGAGGCGGTAGGCGTTGACCGTACGGGTCTGGCCGATGCGGTGGGAGCGGTCGATGGCCTGGGCTTCGACGGCCGGATTCCACCAGGGATCGTAGAGCACCACGTAACTCGCCGTGGTGAGGTTCAGGCCCGTCCCGGCGGCGCGCAGGGAGAGCAGGAAGACGCAGGGTTCCGTGTCGGCCTGGAACGCATTGACCACGTCCTGCCGGCTCTTGGTTTCGCCCGTCAGGATGTGGGTGCGGATGCCCCGTTCCTTGCAGACGCCTTCGAGGATCCGGAGCATCTCCACGAACTGGGAGAACAGCAGGACCTTGTTTCCGGACGCGATCACTGGTTCGAGCAACTCGAACAGCGTCTCGGTCTTGCCGGAGGCGGATTCGTTGCCGACGAGCCGCGGATGACAGCAGATCTGGCGCAACCGGGTGAGGGCTGCCAACACGTGCATCTTCGACTTGGCCACACCCTTTTCCTGCAGGGTCTTCATGACCTGCTCGCGGCTGCGGCGCAGCTCGGCCAGGTACAACTTGCGCTGTTCCTCGTCGAGTTCGCAGTCGCGGCGTTCCTCGATGCGCTCGGGCAGATCCTGGGCCACCTGACGCTTGAGACGGCGCAGCATCAGCGGCCGGAGCTTGGCGCTCAGCCGGCGGCGCATCGTCCCCGCTTCCCACTCGGGGCCTTCGCCCTTGGATTCGTAGGTCTCGTTGAACGACGTCTGGCTGCCGAGGTAACCGGGCTGGATGAAGTCGACGATCGACCACAGATCGAGCAGGCGGTTTTCCAGCGGCGTGCCCGTCAGGGCGAGGCGTTGTTCCGCTTCGATTTCCTTCACTGCCACCGTGACCTGGGCGGTCGGGTTCTTGATGAACTGGGCCTCGTCGAGGACCAAGGCGCGGAACTCGAACTTGCCCAACTCGTCCAGGTCACGTCGCAGGATGGCGTAGTTGGTGACGACGATGTCGTTCTCGGGAATCTGCTTCCGGAGATTGTGGCGGGCGGAACCGGATTGCAGCACCAGCACCTTGAGGTGCGGGACGAACTTCTCGGCCTCGCGGCGCCAGTTGTGCAGCACGGAGGCCGGACAGATGACCAGCGTGGGCTTGCGGTCCTTCTTCGGAGCCGAGTCATGCAGCCACGTGAGCCACGTGAGCGTCTGCAGGGTCTTACCGAGACCCATGTCGTCGGCCAGGATGCCGCCCAGCTTGAGACGCGTAAGGTTGCACAGGAAGTTGAAGCCGTCCTTCTGGTACGGACGCAACTCGGCGTTGATCCCCTTCGGCAACTGGGTGTCAGGAACGCCCTTGAAGTTCAGCAGCTTCTCGCGCAGTGCGGCCACCGCCTTGTCGGTGCCGAGCGCTGCGAGCGTCGCCTCGTCCAGCTGCGTGGCATGCAACATCGAGGCCTTCTGCGCGTCCGGACTCAGGCCTTCGAGGCCGAGCGTCGCTGCGGTTTCGTGCGCCTTGCGGTTCGCATCGACGTCGATTTCCACCCAGCCGCCGTCAGGCAGCTTGACGAAACGGGTGTTGGCCGAAGCCAACCGCTGGACATCCGCGCTGGTGAGCTTGAGGCCCTCGGCCTCCCATTCTGCACTGACGGAGAGCCAGTCGATGCCCGAACCCTTGAGCACGATGCGGGGACGGACGACGCGGCGGTTGAGGAAGAGGCGCTGGAAGGGCGGGTTCCCGAGGAACTCGGAATCCGCCGGACGATCCTGCCAGGCGAAGGCCAACTGCGAGAGCGCATGCTCGTTGGCGTCCAGCACCCACAGCCCGGGCTCGGGCGTGAACCAGTCCGCCCGCTGCAACCACTGGATGGCCGGAGTGAGCCGCGGGTCTTCCAGGATTTCCGGACGCGGATCCGCACCGCGACGCTGGACGACGCGTTGCCACTCATGACCGTTCCACTGCCATTCCGATCCGTCCCGCTCGCTGATGGCGAGCAGCCGGACGCGCACGACTTCGTCGGCCAGTTCAAACACGAACTGGGGCTTGGCTGAATGGGTCTCGCACAGGGAATTCCAGTCGGCCGTCTCGGAACCCGCCGGGCGGGTCTTCCGGAGTTCGGTCAGCAGGCGCTGGGAGAGCCGGCGCACGGGAACCACGGGCCGTTGCGCCCAATGCCCAAGCAGTCGGGTGGGCGGTGCCTCGCGCAGCACATAGAACTCACCATCGACGAGAACCATGGGCGGCTCGCCCACGAAGAACCGGCACTCGGGCAACTGCCGGCTGCGTCCCTCGGAGAGCTTGAGCACATGCGTGAAGCTCATCTCGCCCTCGATGGTTTCGAGGCGTGGCTCGAGTTGGGCGATGCGCCCCATGAACGTGACGTTCGTGGCGGTGCCATGCAGTTCGAGGCGTTGGCCGTGGGCGAACTTCGCGAGCCACGTCAGGAGATCCGGCCCGTCGAGGACGAGGGTCTCGCCTTCCTTCACCTTCTCCGGCCAGTTGCCGTGCAACCAATCGATGACCGCCCAGTCCTCGGCCGGGAACAGTTCGGCCTCGTGGGCCGCGCGCGTCCGGAGGTCGCAGAGATCAGAGAGGAAGCGTTCCTTCTCGCCCGAACGGCTGCGGAACAGGAAGAAGTGGACGGCCAATCGCCACTGGTTCAGATCCTCACCCGTCCGCTGCGGTTCGCAGACCACCCGCAATGCAGCCCGCGGCGAATCCAGATGGGTGTGGTGCGGCGGGAAGAGCCAGTCCTCCAGTTCCTGGACGAATCCGGATTCCTTCTCGGACTGCTCGACTTCGGCGAAGCGCTCGAAGTTGGCGTGGGCGATCAGCTCCGTGGGAAGAGAGCGGTTGGAGCGGAGGAACAGCATGGCCACTTCTTCCATGCGGGCCTTGCCCGTGGCCGCCTGGATGCGCGCCCACCAGTCGTGCTGGCCGAAATCCGAGCGGCGCAAGGCCAGCTTCTCCAGATAATCGTCGAACAACAGATAGGCCCGTTGGGGATCCGCGCAGGTCGCGAGGATCTTCAGGACTGCTTCGCGCTCGCTGACCTTCTCCTTCGAGTCGGACAATTCACGCCGTAGGTCAGCGAAGCTGCCATACGTGTTGGTGAGCACCTTGTGGTGGGCATCGTACTTGGTCGTATTGACCGCTCGCGGTGTTGCCAACTTGCTGTTTGCCGCGCTCCGAGATCCTCTAGCCATGTAATTCCTGACAAATCCGCCGGTCGATTCGACCGGCACGTGGGATCATTATGTCTCCGGGACGCCCTCGCGGGGTCAACAGCAAAGACATTTCAAAACGGAATTCCGCCTTGCCTTTCAATCGCCCGCCCTCACCCTGCGCGGCTTACATGAGCAACGGGAATCAGGAATCCACGGGGGAATCCTCGCTGCAAATCGACTTGCTGGCCTGGTACGAGGTCAACAAGCGCAACGTCTTCCTCGGTATCGGCGCCATCGTCGTCGTGATCGCGGTGACCCTGGTCATCAACCACCAGCGCGAGGCGAAGGTCGTCAACGCAAGCCGCGATCTGATGCTCCTCCTCTCCCCCGGCAAGAACGACGCCCCGGCCGCAGACCCGGCCAAGTTCGTCGAGGTCGCCGCCAAGCACAGCGGCGCTCCGGCAGCCATCCACGCCAGTCTGATCGCCGGCCGCGAGTTCTTCACCGCCGGGAAATACGCCGACGCCAAGGCCCAGTTTGACAAGGCCGCCGACGATCCGGGCGTCCTGGGTGCCATCGCGATGTACGGCCTCGCGGCCTGCGTGGATGCCGAAAAGGGCGGAGCCGACGCCATCGCCGCCTACCAGAAGGTCATTGGCCATCCCGCCGGATCCCTCGTCGCCAACCGGGCCCGCCTCGCCAAGGCACGTCTTCACGAGTCCCTCAAGCAGCCCAAGGAAGCCTTGGCGCTCTACGACGAGATCACCAAGTCGACGGACCGCGATCTGACCAGCGACGCCTTCGTCCGCCGCGCCTCCCTTTTGCGCGCCAACCCTGAGCTGAATCAGGCGGCCACCCTCACCAACTCGGTGAACGTGCTCCCCGCCACGGCCATCCCCTGAGCCGGGGCCACACCTTGAAACGGCCCCCTTTTGGAAAGGATTCGGGGCGGCGATATCCTCATCGCCTTGGGAATGACCTTGGAACGGCGACGAGGACGTCGCCACCCCGTTGCATGCGGGGGCAGTGTCCGCATGCGTCCCTGAGGCAGGGAGCAGCATGACCGTTCTGGACGTCGCTGCCGGTCTGGTGTTCCGCGACGGTCTCCTCCTGATCACCCAACGCCCGCCCGACAAACATCTGGGCGGGCTTTGGGAGTTTCCCGGAGGAAAACTGCACGCCGGGGAATCTTGGGAAGTGGCCCTTCAGCGCGAGCTCCGCGAGGAATTGGGATTCGAGGCCGAGGTCGGCAGCCTGTTCGAGGAAGTCGTCCACCACTACCCGGAGAAGTCCGTTCGCCTCCGGTTCTTCCGTTGCGCGATCGCTTCCGGTGAACCCCGACCCATCGAGTGCGCGGCCCTCGCATGGGTGGATCCCGCCCAGCTCGGGCAGTATCCGTTCCCACCCGCAGACGCCCAGTTGATCGAGCGATTGTCCAAGGGCGCCTGAGCCCTGCGCTCAGGCCGTGGCTCCAGGCCCGGAGAGCCGTCAGATGATAGCCCAGCACGTGAGCGCTGGGTTCTGTCCCCCTCAACACCCAGCCCCGGCAGGGGCGACAGAACCCCGCCCTTCTTTGGTGCCAATGAACTGAGGACCCGTTCGTTGAGGACAAGCCACCGAGCTGTAGGCCGGGTGCCCTCACCCGGCGTATGCATTGAAGTCTGCAGACGAACCGCGGACCGCCAGTTCATTGCAGCAAAACACCCCTTTTGTAAGGGGGCGGTTCTTCGCATGAGACACTCCACTGGGTTCTCGATTCCGATGCCGATACCGATCCCGATACCGACGCGTGCGACAAGGGCAGCCGCCAGGGCTCCTCGTCATTCGCCGCTGTGCCGGGTCGGCCCGGCATGATGGCGCTGGAGTCCTGCTCGGGATCACGATCGATTCCGATAAAGACCCTTCGGCTTGTTCCCCCTATCCCGGAGGGATTTCAGCAGATAGCCCGGGGTCGCGAAGCGCACCCCGGGTCGCCGTGGAAAAGGGAAAACAACCCCGGAGGGGTTGAAGCATCCGCGGACTTCGCACCTCGTCAGGGTTCGAAAGTTGCCAACTCACCACGAAGGACACCAAGGACACGAAACCGACCCATCAACCCTGGGCCCAACCCTGCGCTAATCCGTGCCCCAGGCCCGGAGGGCCGCCAGACGATAGCCCAGCGCGTGAGCGCTGGGTTCCGTCCCCCGTGAACCCCAAGCCCCAGAGGGGCGACAGATTCCCCGCTTCTTCACCCACCGGGAGAGACAATGGGGTCGCGTCTAAATAATATACATTTGATGAAGCGGCAGGCTTTCAGGCCAAATTTGCGATTTATAGACGCGACCCCAGTGGTGCTTCCTTGGTGCTTCGTGTTCAGTTGCGTCCAAGATACCCAGTCTCTTGAAGATACAATCCAACGGAAAACAGAATCATCAGCAGGTAGCCGAGTAGCAGAAGTAAAACATTTCCATAGAACTTCATGGGGTTCTGTTCCTTCGCTATGACAACTCCCCACCC
>JBIKWS010000259.1:0-5792 GCA_044356195.1 Cyanophyceae cyanobacterium | reverse complement strand
ACACCTCGCCCCAACGGAACGATCCCTTCCGCGCCTCCACTTGAAACCAGTCCCCCACGTCGGCAGCATGAGCATGGTTCGTATTCACCATCACCCACACGTCGGTGCATCGACCCAACCATGAAAATGCGCTTCCAGACCCTCCGCTTGCTCGCGAAGCACCTCTGGCCACCGATCCGCAAGAGTGGCTTTCCCACTGGCTGATCCTAACGCATCGCGATCTCACCCAACTTTGGTTCAAATCCGTGAGATTCTGACCTGCAAGCCGGCGCTCGCCAGCACCCTCCGCCCCAGCCTCCACTCTTCGGCGTCGGGATCGTTCCTCAAGCATGGACGCGGGCGGCTTTAAGGTATCTCGAGCTCCACAAACTGACCCGGCTGAATGCCTTCAACCGCCGCCGCAATCAAGTGCGCGGCAGCAAGGATCCGACGCAGGTCATTGGTCGAAAGAACCAGGATCGGAAGCCGGCGGCCAGCAAGGTTCTGCTGGTACCGGAGATTCTGGTCAGACGTTATGAAAAGATCGAACTCACACTCCGCCAAACGGATCAGGTCCCCGTTCTTGACCCCGCCCCATCCCTGCTTCTGGGCAGTGATGGACTCATGTCCGATCAGCAGCCTGCGTATCGGGAACGGCACGCACTCATCGATCAGAATTCTCACGCAGCAATGAGAGCGGACTCAGACCTCTCCAGGATTTTGCAGGCCATGGGACGCGTCACGGAAGGGAAACACTCCAGAAACTCATCAAGGGTGTAGTTGGCTTCCAGATACTGAAAGAGAGTCTTCACCGGCACGCGGGTTCCCCTGAAGACCGGCGTACCGCCCAAAACTTCCGGGTCCACCGTAATCAGGTCGTTCGCATTCACTCGGTCAAACTATCCTCCAGTTCTGACTCCGTAAAGGCACGCGTGCAGCCCTCCGCGCCTTCGCTTCAACCCAATCCCCCTCGTGGGAGAGATTCTGACCTGTCAGCCCGCCCCAGCCGCAACGCGGCGCACGGAGCAAGCCCAGCGGTGGAGCGGAGCGGAACCCTGGGTCACCCCAACCCATGTCACCTCGCCCCAACGGGGCGAACGGTGACCACACCCACCCTCCTCCGTGTGCCCCTTCAGGGCACGGAGCATGTTGTGTGGCGTGGTCCCCGGGGTTCCACCCCGGGCTTTCACCGGTTGCCCCTTCGGGGCACGAGCACGCGTCGCATCTCCCCCCGGACATGCATCCCGCTCCCGTCCTGGCCGCAACCCGTCTCCCCAGCGCCCCAGCGCCTCTGCGGGAACCCCCCCTTCCCTCACCGCTCCTTCCGCCTCATCTCACTCACCCGCCTCGGAAAGGCCTGGCCGAAGTCATCGAAGTAGACCATCTCCACATCCCCGAGGATCGCGCGGACAATATAGTTCCGAGGCGAATCCTCCTCCATCATCGAAGCACCGGGCGAAAGCCGTCCCTTGCCGGCAACCTTCCGGATCTCGACCCTCAAGGATTCGACCGACGGCAACGTACCAGAACGGTCCAGGTTCTGCGCCGCCTCGAAAAAGACCCCTTCCGCAACATCCCGGTAGAACCTCGAGGCGTTCCGGATCTCGGGTCGGACCGACACCGTCGGCAGGCCATGAAACCCGATCACGGCCACCCCGGCGGCCAACGCAAGCGAGCCCACCGCCAACCGGTTCAACCAATTCTCCATCGACGGACGGAACCGCAGTACCGCCGCCAGCAGGACCATCCCTCCCAGCCACGCGCCGCCGAAGCCAATCACACACTTCAGGACCGCGGCCTGCGTGCTGTAGACCTCGCGCTCGAACCGCTCCGCGCCATCCCATTCCACGATCGCATCCTTCCGCATCTGTTCGGGCGATAGAGTCGCCCTCAGGCGCGTCGCGAAGGGTGCCTCGGATGCCAACGCCCGCAGCATCGGGTGCAGCACATTGAAGTCGGACCGGGACAGGTTCCCGAGCTCGCGGGAATCGGACGTCGGCTGGGGATGGATTGCCGGCCGTGCGTCCATCAACTCGAAGCCCGCGACGCGTGCCCGACCGGGTCCAAGCACATACAACTCCACCTCCAACGGCCCGTTCTCCACTCCGGTAAGCCGAAGCGGGTACACCGGCTTGGGCGTCGCGAACGTGAACACCAACGGATGCAATGCCTGCGGCCCCACGACTGCCACATCCCGGCGCACCCGGCTGGCCACGAAGACCCATCCATCCCGCACATGCGCCTCGATGACGGGCCGAGCCGCCTCGGCCATTCGGTAGCCGTTCGTCTTCAGCCAGCCTTCCAACGCGGCCGGATCCTGCGCCGCCACCGTGGTCGATTCGAAGACCCCGGCCACCTGTCGATCGAGGATCTGAACCCCATCCTGCCCCTCCGTCCCTACCAAATCGTGGCCGGCGCTGGCGGTGTGCATTACCGGAAAGATCCAGGCAAACACGAGGGTCGCCAGAACCAGGAAGAGCGCGATCCCTCCGGACCAAGCCCACCCCGGTTCTCCGCGGCGCACCCGCCAGACGCCCCATGCCGCAAACACGACCGCGGGGATTGCGAGTCCGAACCACGAACCGCTTTCTCCAATTCCCAGGTAGCCGGAGCACACGGCAAGGATCGCGACCGGATCCATCCATTCAACGGGCGTCGACTTCCGGACCCGAAGGAGCAGCCAGGCAAGGCCGAGCGCACACAACACCAACAGACCGCGCGCCTCGGCCCGAGTCACGAGCCTGGGCGGCGTCAACCACGCCAACGTGGGAAACAACCCGACGGACCCCGCTTCGACCCTGGGCGCCGACGGCAACGGCACCGCCCACGCAAAGTTCGTCCCCTCGCCGACAATCCGTGTCTCGATCGCGAGACGCTCGACGCCATTCGACCACACCAGCAGCGCCCGTTGGTCCGGCATGGTCACTGCCGTGGAGACCGCCACCGTGGAGAAAGCCTTTCCATCCGCGAATCCCCTCGGCGCCAAAAACCAAAACACGATCCACGCCGTCGCCACGACAATCCATCGCGCAGCGAACCACGAACGGGAGCACCGAGGTTGTCGGGATTCCATTTTCACGAAACACGGAAAGGGTCGCTGGCAAACACCGGGAAGGCGAGAAGGTCGCACGTGGAATGGATTCCAGTTTCAACTCGCGACCCTCGTTCGTACTCGAAGTCACATAGGCCCGGAGCGGGATCGAGTACTGGCTTGCCTCCCCCCCCGGACACCCATCCCGCGCCCGCCCCCGCCGCAAAGCGGCGCACGGAGACAGCCCGGGGTGGAGCGGAGCGGAACCCTGGGTCACGCCACCCCATGACATCTCGCCCCAACGGGGCGAACGGCGACCACACCCACCCAGTTCCGTGTACCCTTTCAGGGCACGGAGGACTTTGTGTGGTGTGGTCCCCGGGGTTCCACCCCGGGCTCTCACCGGTTACCCCTTCGGGGCACGAGCACAGTTCTGGAATCTGGGTACAGGCCACTGGTAACTCCCCCGGGCATGGACCTTGAAACTCTCCCCACCACAGCCTCCTCACGTCGTCTGCTACGTTCCATTCAGGGCTTCAAACTTGAATCTTGAAACTTGAAACTTCCTCACCCCTCACCCCAGGACCCACCCCGGCCGATAATCCCGTCGGATGAACCGCGCCGCCTCGGGCGCATTGGTCGCCTTCAACGCCACGGGATCCCATTCGATCTTCCGGCCCACGCGATACGCGACGTTGCCCAGGTGATTCGCCTCCGTGAGCCAGCCGGCATACTCGAAGTTGCAGGTCGTCGGCGCGCCCGTCTTGCAGGCGTGGATCCACTCGGCGTGATGCCCGAGCGACTTCGGGATGAACGGCTCCGGCCGTTGGAAATCCTTGAAGTCGGCCTCCGGCAACAAGACGTGCTTGTCGTAGCTCGCCAGCAGCATGCGTCCCTTCGTCCCGACGAACAGCACGCCGCTCTCCCACTGCGGGATGCCACCGCGCGTCCAGATCTCCGGCTTGTCCTCGCCCTGATGCCACGTCAAACGCACCGGCGGCAGCGCCCCGCGTGCGTCGTACTCATACACGGCGTGCATCGAGGCGGGCGCGATCTCCGCATGCGGCGGCGGCCCGCCCGGCGTGATCGTCCGCGGTGCCTTCAACTGCAGCGCCCAGAACGGGAGGTCATTCCAGTGCGATCCCAGGTCGCTCATCGTCCCGTTGCCGAAGTCCCACCACCGATACCACTTCGGCCCCGGGAAATAGACGTCGTGGAACGGACGATACGGTGCCGGCCCCAGCCACAATTCCCAATCCAGCCCCTTCGGGATCGGCGACGACTCCGTCGGACGCTCCTGCACCGTGACGATGTCGTGGTTCCGGGCCGCCGCTTCCGCCGATTGCCGTCCCCATGCCCGGCCCACCCAGACATGCACCTCACTGACGGGCCCGATGGCATCGCGTTGGATCAGTTCCACGACCCGACGGTAGTTGTCGCCGGCATGGATCTGCGTGCCCATCTGGGTCGCGACCTTCGCCTTGGCCGACGCCTCACGGATCAACCGCGCCTCCCAGATGTTATACGTCAGAGGCTTCTCGCAATAGACGTGCTTGCCCATCCGGAGCGCGGGCAGCGTCGCGAACGCATGCGTGTGCTCGCACGTGCTCACGATCACGGCGTCGAACTTCTTCTCCGCGTCGTAGAGCTTGCGGAAATCGGTGTAGCGCCGCGCGCCTGGATGCTTCGCGGCAGTCGCGTCGAGCGGACCCGCGGCCACGTCGCACACCGCCACGATGTTTTCCGTGCGCGCCACGTCGCCCAGGTTTCCCGCCCCGCGACCGCCCACGCCAATCGCGACGACATCCAGGCGGTTGTTGAGATTCTGGCCTCGGACAATCGCCGGAAACGCCAGCGCGCCCGAACCAGCGACCAGCATCTGGGTGAACCGACGACGCGACACGGCCGTGGCGACCAACGGGGAAGTCTCGATTCGAGAGGAGTGTTTCATGGGATGACGGGATGGAAACGGGATGTGTGGGCCAATCTCCCGGATCCTGGCGAAGGTTTGAAGTGTGCAGTTTCACAAAACCCAGCCTGCTCATGTGGGCTACCCTCCCGGTTGAAGGATCGGCACCGGTATCGTTTCGTCATCCCACAGGACTTTCGGACTCGATCCCGATTCCGATTGCGATGCCGATACCGGCGTGGAATCCCAAGGGGATTCTGGCCTTTAGCCCAGGGTTGCCGAGCTTGCGAGGCTACCCTGGGACCTGCGTAGAGAAAGGGCCCCAACCGCAACGCGGTTGTGGCCGGTCGGGACGTCACGAGCCCGGGGGAGTCCGTTTCCCGCGTTCACCAACGTGGGCCACAACCGCGATGCGGTTGGATGCCACGATGGCATCGGACCCAGGGTAGGCCTCGTGCCTCGGCCAACCCTGGGCTAGGGGACACAACGCCGTTGGCGTTGCCGCCGGTAGCCGGTTGGCGCGGCAGCGCCTTCCCGGGGCTTCGCTACGCGACCCGCATTGCATCCGCAACGATGCAGCCCCTGCATTCGCGGCAGGATGGTCGTTGCACGGGGCTGACTTGAGCTTTGCATTTTATCTAAAGCCTTTATCGGCAGATGTTTGATGTGGAGTGCGTCTTCTTGGCATCCCGGCTGCAATGGAAGTCCATCGAATATGAAGAGCATCGTCACCCTCCTCGCCACGGCAGCGGTTGCCGCCCTCAGTTTCAGCGCATTCGCCCAGACGGCCTCGCCGGTTCAGTCCTCCGCCCGGCCCTTCGGCCTCGACATCGTCGACAAGGTCCAGCTCGCCGGTTCCGACAACGACTCGGC
>JBIKWS010000258.1:0-5800 GCA_044356195.1 Cyanophyceae cyanobacterium | reverse complement strand
GACGGAATTGCGGCCCTGCTCGTGTTTGCGGAAGCCGAACAGGTAGGTCCAGTTGGCCGGGCGCCACCGGTGGAAGAAGAGTTCGTTCTTCTTGCGGATGGCCGCGAGAAGCGTGGGCGAGGCGCCCTCTTCCTCGGGCTTGGTGCCCGTGAGGGATTCAACGAGGCGCGGGGCCAGCATGGCGTAGCCTTGTTCGTTGAGGAGGACCGGGGTGTCGTAGAGGACCATGCGGAGTCGGGACATGTTCCGCGTGAGACCGAGGACGTCGCCGTAGGTGGCCTGACGTTCCTCCGCGAGGGCCTTGGTGGCGGTGGCGATGGAGTCGAGGGCCTTGGTGCGGTCGGAGTCGGGTCGTTCGCCCTGTTGCTGGAGCGGGGAAAGGAGGACGAAGCGCACGTTGCCGCCGCCGACCTCGTTGACGGCGTCCATGAGCTTGGCGAGTTCGGCGCGATGCTTCGCGGCGCCCTCGGAACCGCCTTCAAGCGCGGCGGTCATGCCGTAGGAAAGGACGACGACCGTGGGCTTGGCGATGGCGACCTGTTCCTTGACCCGCTTGAGCCATTCGGAGTCGGGCTTGTTCCAGTCGAAGCTGGCGCGGGCCTTGCCCATCGGGGTATCGCCGGCCCACGCGAGGTTGCGGAAGGTGACGTTGCGATCGGAGAACTTGCGGGTCAGCGCGGCTTCGAGATGGCCGAGGTCGCCCTCGCGTTCAAGGAACGTGTCACCCATGAAGACGACGCGGTCGCCGTCCCGAAGGTCCAGACCGGCGGCATGAGCGAAGGGAAGCATGACGACCCCGGCGAGGGCGACGGCATGGCGGACGGCACGGGACAGAGGTCCCCGGAAGATCGAACTGGCCATGGCGTCAGCATCCGGTCGACGGGCCGGGATTCAACCCTGAATTCGCTTCTTGGAGACGGAGCGGTCGCCGGGGAGGGTCTGTGCATGGCGCGGAGCGTGGTGCTGGCAGGAACAGAGCGGTGCGGGCGATGCCTGCTGCCGACGCGGTGGTGTCTGTGTGAGGGGCCGCCTCCGGTGGCGATGCCCGTGCAGGTGGATGTCCTGATGCATCAACGCGAACAGTGGCGCCCGACCAGCACGGGGAAGCTGATCGAACGGGTGGTGTCCGGCGCACGCATCCACGTGTGCGAGCGCAACCGGGTGCCGGTGCGGGAGACGGTGGTGTTGCCGGAGCGTGACGTGTGGATCCTGCATCCGCGGGGGGAACGGTTGACGCGGGAGCGTGCGCAGTCGGTGGACGTGACCCGGTTGCAGGTGTTGCTGCTCGACGGCAGTTGGGGTGAGGCGGGCGGAATGATGAAGTTGTCCGAAGGCTGGGGTCGGCCGGTGAGCCTGCACCTGGAGGGCGAAAGCCGGTACTGGCTCCGGGAACAGGCGTCGGCAGGGCAGTATTCGACGGTGGAAGCGTTGTTGGGGTTGTTGTCGACGTTGGGGTTGTCGGAGGCAGAGGCGGCCTTGCGGGTGCATTTTGAGTTGCACGTGTACGCGTCGCTGCGGGCACGCGGCCGGAAAGGGCCGGCGGCGGAGTATCTGGCGCGATCCCCGGTGCGGACGGCATTGCCGGAGTTGTTGGAAAAGCTGCACGAACGCCGACCGAACACGGAGGCGGTGGAGAAGTTTGGAGATTGAAGAGAGGAGGACGTCACCTCCCCGTTCCAGACATGGGTGGACGCCCGCCCTGCAAGATGCCCCCATCTGCGGCTTGTCCCGGGACGTTTGGCGGACGCATGGTCCGGGCAAATGAGCACCCCCGAAGGAACCGTCCGGCCCATGGTCAATGCCGTTAAGGAAAAGTTGCGCAGGGGCGAAGCCGTGGTTGGAATGATGGTGTGGTCGAACAACGTGGAGACCGCAGTGCTCGGGGCTCAGTTGGGATTCGACTTCCTGTGGGTGGAGATGGAGCACTCGCCCGTCGCGTTGGACACGTTGCGCCAGATCGTGCTGGCCACCCGGGGACTGCCGGCGGTGGCGTTCGCGCGTCCTCCCGTCATTGAACTGTGGACGGCCAAGCGGTGCCTCGACATGGGCGCGCTGGGCGTGATCTTCCCGTTCACCCGCACGGTGGCCGACGCCCAGTTGGCTGCCAGTGCCTGCCGGTACCCGCCCTTGGGACTGCGGGGGAGCGGTGCCGACCTCGCCGCGAGCCGGTGGCCGTCCGAGAAGGGGTATCATGATTTCGCGGACGAGAACGTGCTTGTGGTGGCGGTGATCGAATGCGTGAACGGCGTGAAGAACATCGAGGAGATCGCCGCGACGCCGGGGATCGATGTGCTGTTCGTGGGGACGAGCGATCTGTCGTTCTCGATGGGTTTCCGCGGACGCCAGGGGGAACCGGAACTGGAAGCCGCCGTCGCCCGGGTGGCGGATGCGGCGCGTCGGAATGGGAAGTGGTCGGGTCGGCCGGCTATCACGCCGTCGGATGTGGAACGGTTCAAGGCGCAGGGGCACCAGTTCCTCATGGGACCGAGTGAGCTGGGTCTGTTGACGGCCGGGGCGGCGAAGTATCTGGAGCCGATCGGGAAGTTCACCCCGCCGGTGCCCGCCGGCGGTCCCAAGGGTGGCTCGGCGTATGCGGGGGGAGATTCACGGATCGAGATCCGGAGTTGAGAGAAGGGAGTTTCCGGAGACCAGCCTCGTGACCTCGTATTGACGGTCCAACTCAGAGCACTTCGGTCAGGGCATCGATGATCGCCCCGGGGTCCGCTTCGTACCACGCGACGCAAAGAAGGCCTTGAAGCGGTGGCAGGTGATGCCGCGTTGGTTGAGTGCGGCAATGAGACGCGCCTCCTCCGCGACCGGAAAGACGGCCTCTTCAACGCTCCATGCGATGGCTTCGACATTCACGTGGGGAACGAGTTGGGATCCTGGGTTGCGCCGGGTGAGGGCACCCGGCCTTCACAGTGCTTCGGGAATCACACCGGGTGCGAGGCCGGATGTTCCTCGGTGGTGGCCGCCGCCTTGGGACGGCTGAACCACCGCATGAGGACCACGTAGAAGACGGGGGTGAGGAAGAGTCCGAACACCGTGACGCCGATCATGCCGGCGAACACGGCGGTTCCCATCGCCTGACGCATCTCCGATCCGGCGCCCGTGGAGACCACGAGGGGATACACGCCCGCGATGAAGGCGATCGATGTCATCAGGATGGGGCGGAGCCGGAGGCGGCAGGCTTCGAGGGCAGCTTCCACGGGGTCGATGCCTTCGTCATGTCGGGCCTTGGCGAACTCGACGATGAGGATGGCGTTCTTGCAGGCGAGACCGACGAGCACGATCAGGCCGATCTGGGTGAAGATGTTGTTGTCGCTGCCCTTGAGCATCACGCCGAGCATCGCGCTCAGGAGGCACATGGGAACGATGAGCACGATGGCCAGAGGAAGCGTCAGGCTCTCGTACTGGGCGGCGAGGACGAGGAACACCAACAGCACGCACAAGGGGAAGACGTAGAGGGCGGTGTCGCCGGCGATCTTCTGCTGGTAGGTGAGTTCGGTCCATTCGAAGTCCATTCCGGGCGGCATCACCTGGCGCATGACCTCCTCGATGGCGTTCTCGGCCTGGCCAGAGCTGTAGCCCGGTCCCGGGCTTCCCGAAAGCTCCGCAGCCGGATACCCGTTGTAGCGGACGACACGGTCAGGTCCGGAGATCTCGCGGACGCGCACCAGCGATCCGAGCGGCACCATCTGGCCGTTGGCGTTGCGGACGCGGAGTCGGGTGATGTCGGCGGCGTCGTTGCGGAAGCGTTCGTCCGCCTGGGCGATCACCTGGTAGGTGCGTCCGAAGCGGTTGAAATCATTCACGTACAGGGAGCCGAGATAGATCTGGAGCGTCTCGAAAAGGGAGGTGAGCGGCACGCCCTGGGCCTTGGCCTTCTCGCGGTCGACGTCGGCTTCGAGTTGGGGAACGGTGACCTTGAAGGTGGAGTAGACCTGGCTGAGCGCAGGATTGGTGAAGGCGAGGTAGGAGGCGGCGTCTGCCGTTTCCTGCAACGCGGACAGGCCGAGCGAGGCGCGGTCCTCGATCTGGAGCTTGAAGCCGCCGGAGGTTCCGAGGCCGTTCACCGGCGGGGGCGGCACGACGAGCACGAAGGCCTCCTGGATCTGGCTGAAAAGCCCGTTGAGTGTGTTGGCGATCGCGAACCCGGATTGATCAGGTGCCTTGCGATCCTCGAACGGCTTCAGCGTCACGAATACGATGCCCGAGTTCGGGCTGGCCGTGAATCCGTTGATGCTGAGACCAGGGAAGGAAACCGAAGACTCAACGCCGGGGATCGAGGCGGCCAGGTCGGACATCCGCCGGATGACGGCGTCGGTGCGGTCGAGCGACGCCGCATCGGGCAACTGGGCGATGGCGATGAGGTACTGTTTGTCCTGCGGCGGGACGAACCCGGTGGGCACGCTCTGGAAGATCTTTCCGGTCAGGCCGATCAGGCCGACGTACAGCACCAGGGCGACGGCGGAGAGTCGGATGACGCGACGGACGGCAGCGGAATAAAGGTTCGAGGACCAGTCGAAGAACCGGTTGAACGGCCGGAAGAGCCAGCCGAGCGCTCCGTCCATGACGCGCCCGACGATGTCCTTCGGGGCGTGATGCGGCGGGAGCAGGATGGCGCACAGTGCGGGCGAAAGCGTCAGCGAGTTGAAGGCGGAGATGACCGTCGAGATGGCGATGGTGATCGCGAACTGGCGATAGAACTGGCCGGTCAGTCCGGAGATGAACGCCGTTGGGATGAACACCGCGCACAGCACCAGGGCGGTGGCCACGATGGGGCCGGTCACTTCGGCCATGGCCTTTTCCGTGGCCTTCACGGGCGAGAGTCCCAGGCGGATGTTCCGCTCGACGTTTTCGACAACGACGATGGCGTCGTCCACGACGATGCCGATGGCGAGGACGAGTCCGAAGAGGGAGAGGGCATTGATCGAGAAGCCCAGGCCCAGCATGACCGCGAAGGTGCCGATGAGCGACACGGGCACGGCGGCCAACGGGATGATCGACGCGCGCCAGGTCTGGAGGAACAGGATGACCACGATGACGACGAGCAACACGGCTTCGAGCAGCGTCTTGACCACGGCCTCGATCGAATTGCGGACGAAGACGGTCGGGTCGTAGGCGATGGCGTACTCGAGTCCGTCCGGGAACGACTTCCGCAGTTCCTTCATCGTGCGTCGCACGGCGTCGGACAGTTCGATGGCGTTGCTTCCGGGTTGCTGGAAGATCGGGATCGCGACGGCAGACTTGTTGTTGAGCAGCGAACGCAGGGCGAATTCGGCGGCACTGAGTTCGATGCGGGCCACATCGCGGAGGCGGGTGGTGCCACCGTCGCCGCCGGATTTCAGGATGATGTCGCCAAACTCGGTTTCGGAGACGAGCCGGCCACGGGCGTTGACCTGGAGTTCGAAGGGGGCTCCGTTGGGTACGGGTTGGGCACCGATCACGCCCGCCGCGACCTGGACGTTCTGTTCGCGGATGGCCCCGACGACGTCCCCTGCGGTCAGGCCGCGGGCGGCCACCTTCGACGGATCGAGCCAGATGCGCATCGAGTAGTCGCCGGAACCGAAGAGCTGCACCTGTCCGACACCGGGCAGGCGGGCGAGGATGTCCTTTACCTGCAGGGAGGCGTAGTTGCGGACGTAGACGTCGTCGTAGCGGTTGTTCGGCGAGAAGAGGTGCACGACCATGGTGAGGTCGGGCGAGGACTTGATGGTGAGCACGCCGAGGCGGCGGACTTCCTCGGGGAGCTTGGGCAGGGCCTGGGAAACGCGGTTCTGGACCTGGACCTGGGCCT
>JBIKWS010000315.1:0-5211 GCA_044356195.1 Cyanophyceae cyanobacterium | reverse complement strand
CTGTCTGGGGGGGGGGTGGGCGGGGCACGCCCATCTCCACGAGGGCCTCGCGGATGGCATAGACGACGGCGCGCATGTCGGCGGGGAAAAGGCGGCCGATGTTGCCGATGCGGAAGGTGTCGGCCTTGGAGATCTTGCCGGGGTAGAGGAGGAAGCCCTTTTCGGCGACGCGACGGTAGAAGTCGGTCCAGTTGTAGGCGGGGTGGCTGGGGTAGGGGAAGCTGGTGATGATATGGCTCTGGACGGACGGGTCCAGATAGGGCTTGAGGCCGATCCGATCCATGGCCTCGACGAGCGTGCGATGGTTTTCGCGGTAGCGGTTGGCGCGGCCTGCGGGGCCCCCTTCGATGTCGAGTTCGGCGAGGGCCTGTTCGAAAGCGAGGATGGCGTGGGTGGGCGGGGTGTAGCGGAACTGACCGTTCTTCTCGAAACCCTTGAGTTGGTCGAGAAGGTTCATGCTGAGGGAGCGGGCCCAACCTTCGGTGGCGAGGAGGACGTCACGGCGGCACAGGACGAAGGAAAATCCGGGGACGCCCTCGATGCACTTGTTGGCAGAGGAAATCAGGTAGTCGATGCCACAGGCTTCGAAGTCGATGGGGTAGGCGCCGAAGCTCGACATTGCGTCGACGATGTAGGTCTTGCCGTGGCGGCGGGCGACGGCACCGATGTCCTGGATGGGATTGAGGATGCCCGTGGTGGTCTCGCAATGGACGGCAAGGACGTGGGTGATGGCCTTGTCGGAGGCGAGGAGTTGGTCGAGGGCTGCGGCATCGCTGGGGACGTCCTCGGTGGTCCGCAGGACGGCATGGGGGATGCGGGCGTGCTGGAGCATGAGGACGGCGCGCTCGCCGTAGGCTCCGTTGGAGAGGACGGCGACCTTGCCCTCGGGCGGGACGCCGGTGAGGAACACGGCTTCGACGCCGAACGTGCCGGATCCCTGAAGAAGGACGGCTTCCCAGCCACTGGCGCGTGAGACTCCGGCGATGGCGAGGAGCTTCTCGCGGATGGCCTTCACCTTGCCGTTGAACTCCCAGTGCCAGGAGCCGGCGTCATGGAGCATGGCCTGCTTCACGGCGAGCGAGGTCGTGAGGGGGCCGGGGGTGAACAGGAGTTGATCCTTGGGGGTGGGCAGCGACGGAGTGGAGGCCATGACGGATGATTCAGTACGGTCGATTACGCAACGTGTGGGCAGATGACATTCGGTTCGGGGCAAGGGCTCAATCCCCGGAAGTGGTTATGAAACGGGTTGGATCGAGCGTGGTTGGCCGCGGAAGAGCCCCAGACACAGGACCCCGGAAACGAGCATCATGCCGCCCAGGACGCCGAATCCGGAGCCGTAGCCGAGGCTGTCGACGAGTTTTCCGAATCCGGTGCCGGCGAGGACGCCGGCGAGGTAGCCGACAGCATCAACGAGGCAGGCGACGGTGGCGGCGCGTTCCTTGCCTTCGAGGTCAACGGCGAGGGCACCGGAGAGGAGGGAGTAGGGACCGTACAGGAGGAGGCCGGAGAGGGTGATGCCGGCGACCATGCCGACGATCCCCAGGCGCGCGAGAAGCGGGAACGCGATCAGGACGACTCCGAGGAGGCCGAGGATGAGGGCAGTGGCGTGGCGGACGCCGGCACGGTTGAGTCGGTCGTAAATCCAGCCGATGCCGAGGATGCCAATGATGCCGCCGAGGTCGAATCCGGTGGAGAGGTTGGCTGCGGTGGCGACCGGCAGTTTGAAGTCGGTCTTGAGGAAGTCGACGGTCCAGGTGTTGAAGCACTCGCGGCTGAGGGTGGTGGTGAAGCTGAGGGCGCAGACGAGGTAGAACTGGGGGTTGCGGAAGATGACGGCGACGTCGCGCCACTGGAAGCCGGAGGAGGGTTTTGAGGAGCCGTCTGGGGTTGTCTGGGCGGCGGGCTTGGGGAGGGTGATCCAACAGAGGATTCCAACGATGCCCAGGATGACGGCTGGCAGGGCCATGACCGCGCGCCAGTTGTTGCCGGAGAGGGTGGCGATGCGGCCGGCAACCCAGACGGCGCAGGCACCGCCGAGGACGTAGGAGAGGCAGAGGACGGAGATGGCGCGTGCGAGCAATGCACGGGGGAACCAGTCGGGGACCTGCTTGACCATGGAGCCCCACGCGGCGGCACCGAAGAACCGGTTGGTGGAGTAGATGGCGACGAGAGTGGTGAGACCGGACGCGAGACCGCCGGCGGCGCAGGCCAGCGTGACGATCAGGAGGGAAAGGAGGAAGGCGGTGCGTCCGCCGAAACGATCGACGAATGGGCCGAGAAGCATCTTGCCGATGCCATAGGCGAGGGTCGAAGCGGAGGCGACGATGCCGATCTGGGCCTTGGAAACGTGGAGGGACTCCTGGATGAGGGGGACGGCGACGGACAGGTTCTTCCGGCAGAGGTAGACGCCGACATAGCCGACGAAAAGGATGCCGAGATAGGACCAGGCGCGTGGCAGAGAGGGGGTGGAGTCCGACACGATGGAGAAAGGGGAGGTTCGGAAAAAGAAAAGGCGGGCGCCGGGGTGACACACGGATTACACCGCCGGCGCCCGCCGCCCACCCTCACACGAGGATGGAAAAACGGGTCCATGGGACCGGCCCGACAGGCGGGCCGGCCCATGGAAGTTTGGCTTACGGGAGCAACTGACCGCGGAGCTCACCGCCAGGGTAGGCGGTGCTGTGGATGTTGATGTAGGTGCGGCCGCCTTCGATTTCGGTGAGACGGGCTTCCGTGAGGACCTGGACACCGGTGATGATTCCACCGCGCGTGTTCGCCGGGAAGTTGGGCGAGGGGAGCAGGTGGAACAGGACGCCGCCATTGGCACCGGCAGCGGCGTTGTGGAGGTGGGACGCAGTGACGTTCCCCACGGTCCCCTCGAAGGAGATGTAGTAGAAGGCGTTCAAGCCCGTGACCGAGAAGAAGCCCTTGCCCGTTGCCGGCGAGACGACGGCGGGGTTGGCCACTTCCTGGGCGGCATTGATGTTCGCCTTGAAGAGGCGGACGGTCTTCGTGGTGCGATCCTGCACGCGGAGGAAGGCCACGGGGCCGACGGCGGGGATCGTGACTTCGCTGGCGCTGGTGGTCACGATGTCGATCCATTCGCCGTTGAGTTGGGTGGCGCCCTGCACGAGGTACGGGGCGGTGCCGCCGGTCCAGCTGAGCTTCACGTCGTCATTGACGAGGGCAGCGGAGGCGGTGATGGCGGCGGGGGGCGCCACGAGGAAGCTGCGGCCGGCGGCGCCGGACTGATAGATGAGCGCGGCTTCCTGCTGGGTGATTGCACGGGCCCAGATGGCGACTTCGTCGTAGGCGGCAACCTGGTTGGAGCCGTAGTTGCCGGCTCCGTCCTGACCGATGTTCAGGCTCATGCCGTCGGCCTGGAAGGTGTCGCCATCCGCACCGAGGGCGCGGGTGTCGATGAGGTTGCCGTTGACGTAGGTCGTGGCATTGCCGCCGCGATCATAGCTCACAACGACATGGCCCCAGCGATCGATGGGGAAGGCTTCCGGGGCGACGTTGGAGTCGACGCGGCCGCTGGGGGAATTGCGGTAGTTCCAGCGGGCGCGGCGGCCGCTGGTGGTGAAGATCACGAAGCCGGGGTTGCTGCCGGAGTCCCAATCCTTGTTGCCGATCAGGCCGGGGTCGCCGGAGAGCGAGGTGATCTTGGCCCAGAAGGAGACGGAGAAGTCGCCCGTGGAGCCGAAGTCGATCTGGTTACCGAGGGTGGCGTAGTTGAACACGCCTTCACCGGAGATGGTGGTGGCGAGCATGGCCCCGGAACCAACGGCACCGGTGACGAACGTCGGAGCGCCCATGGCAGTGGCGTTGATATTGTTGCCGGAGGCGTCGTTGTAATTGCCGTCGAAGGGCAGGTAGGTGCGGAGGCCGGTGCGGAGGGTCGAATTGTCGGTCAGCGCGGGGAGGACCGTCAGCGTGGCGACGCGGCTGGTGACGGAGCCACCGGCGTTGGAGGCCACGAACTTGTAGCCACCGGCCTGTGCCAGGGTGAGGTTGGTCAACGTCAGCGTGGCGTTCGTTGCCGAGGCGATGGTGGTCTCGCCAGCGAGCCACTGGAAGGTGACATCGGCACCGGTGGCGGCACCGGCGAAGGTGACACCCTGACCGGCGACGGAGGTCGCGTTTGCGGGTTCGCCCGTCAGCACGGGCGGCGGCACGGAGCCGGCGTCGACGACGATGTTGTCGACTGCCCACCACCAGTCATTGCCGGCGTTGAGGAGGCCGAAGGTGAGCTTCATCGTGCTCGCGCCCGCCGGATTCTTGATCGAGAGGTTGACTTCCTCGTTCTGGGAATCGGGCTTGAAGGTCGGAGCGCCGTCAATGGAGGTCCAACGGAGGACTTCCACAGGGGCTCCGCCGTCGAACGACGCCCACACAACGGCGGTCTGGTCGTTGGTCTGTTGGCCATCGGGGCCGGTGTCATCCCGGCCTTCAGGGCGCCAGCTGGAGGCAAACTTCAGCGTGATGCCATTCGCCTGGACGCCCGCGACCGAGAAGCTCGGCGAGGAGAAGAGGGAATTGAAGTACCCGATGTTGCCATCCGGATTGCCGATGTCGTCCCATTCATCGGGGTCGGCGACGGCCACGGTGCCCGTACCCAAGGTGAACTGGGAGCGGGTCTGGTCACCGGCGGTGGCCACCCACCAGTCGCGGTCCAGGAACGTCCAGCCCTTGAATTCGGTCACGCCCATTCCGGGATCGATCCAGGAGGCTCCGGTGGCCGAATTCGTGGGCATCTGCGAGTTGTCGACCAGCCAGCCGGCAGGGCCGTCCTTCGAGAACACCTTATCGCCAGCGCGCGTCTCATCGACGTTCGGCCCGAGAACGACCGACTCAAAGTCTTCAAAGGTGAGCGGGATGCGGAACTTGTTCGTCAGGGAACGGGCTCCGAGGACGGAGTCGGTGAAGTTGACGATCAGCGTGTGGTCGGTGCGGGCGGGGGTGGAAGCCCCAGGCACCTTGATGGTAATGACGTCGCCGACCGTGGTGACGCTAGGCGTAACGCTTGAGCCGTCGTAGTTGGCGGTGATGCCGGTGACGTTGACGGAGCCCCTGTTCAGGACGAGGCCGACTTCCGTGCCGGGGTTGCCGAAGGCCGCCTTCGGGATCCAGTTTTCGACGTACGCGGGGATCGGCGGAAGGGTGGTGGGAAGACCAGCGGCGGTCGGTTTGCCGAAAGCTCCGATCTGG
>JBIKWS010000257.1:0-5808 GCA_044356195.1 Cyanophyceae cyanobacterium | reverse complement strand
GAGGCCCTGGAACTTCACGGAGAGGCGGGTGTGTTCGATGCCGAGGGCACGGAGCATGGTGGCGTGGAGGTCGTGGACATCGATGGGGTTCTCGACGGCGGAGTACCCGAGTTCGTCGGTGGCGCCGTAGACGATGCCGGGCTTGATGCCGCCGCCGGCCATCCAGATGGAGAAGCCGGCGTTGTGGTGGTCGCGTCCGTCGCCGCCCTGGCTCATGGGGGTGCGGCCGAATTCGCCGGCCCAGACGATGAGGGTTTCATCGAGCATGCCGCGCTGGCGGAGGTCGGTGATGAGGGCCATGCAGGCGCGGTCGATCTCCTGGGCCTTGAACTCGACGCCTTGCTTCACGCCGCCGTGGTGGTCCCAGTCCTTGTGATACAGTTGGATGAATCGCGTGCCGCGTTCGGCGAGGCGGCGGGCGAGGAGACAATTGGCGGCGAAGGAACCGTCGCCGGGCTTGCAGCCGTAGAGTTCGAGGGTGGCGGCGGATTCGCGGGAAACGTCCATCAACTCGGGGACGCTGGCCTGCATGAGGAACGCCATCTCGTACTGGGCGATGCGCGTGGCGATCTCGGGATCATCGACGACGGCGTCGTGGCGGGCGTTGAGTTGGTTGATGGCCTGGACGACGCGCTGCTGGCGGTCGCGGGTCACGCCGGGTGGGTTGCCGAGGTAGAGGACGGGATCGCCCTTGCCGCGGAGGTGGACGCCCTGGAAGCGGGAGGGCAGGAGACCAGCGGCCCATTGGCGGGCGGCGATGGGCTGGTTCTGGCCGCCGCGGCCGAGCGAAGTGAGGACGACGAAGCCGGGAAGATCCTCCGCCTCCGAGCCGAGGCCATAGGTGAGCCATGAGCCCATCGACGGGCGGCCGGCGATCTGCGAGCCGGTGTTCATGAACATGTGGGCCGGGTCGTGATTGATGGCCTCGGTGGTCATGGAGCGGATGAGGCAGATCTCATCGATGACCGATCCGATCTGGGGGAAGAGTTCGCAGATCTCGGTGTTGTTCTTCCCGAAGGCCTTGAACTTCAGCTGCGGGCCGTAGCACACGAGTTTCTGGCCTTGCAGCTGCGCGATCTGCTTTCCCTTGGTGAAGGATTCCGGCATCGGCTGGCCGTGCATGGAGACCAGCTTGGGCTTCGGGTCCCAGGTCTCGAGGTGGGAGGGGCCGCCCGCCATCGTCAGCCAGATCACGCGCTTGGCCTTGGGCGGAAAGTGGTGGGGTCGCACCACGCCCGGCCAGCGGTCCTTCTTCTGTCCCTCCGTTGCTGCGCGCAGGAGATCCGGTTGGAGGATGGAGGCGAGGGCGAGAGCACCCACGCCCTGCGAGGTGCGACCGAGGAACGTCCGGCGCGTCTGCTGCTGGGAGCGGAACTGACGGAATTCTTGGGAGGGGTTCATGGTCAGGAGCGGGTGATGGTTTCGTGGAGGTTGAGGATGGCCCGGGCGATGTCGGTCCACGCGGCGAGTTCAGCGGCCGAAAGGTTTTTGGGCGGCGGGTTCATTCCAACGGCGATGAAGGCGCGCGCGGCGTCGGGATCGGCCGTGAACTCCGCGAGTTGCTTCTCGAAAAGCTGGGTGAGCGTCTGGAGTTCCTCGGGTGTGGCGGGACGGGCTAGGGCTTGTTGCCAGGCCCAGGCGATGCGACCGCGCGTGTCCTTGGGGGCTTCGTGGAGGATGCGGGTGGCGAAGCTGCGGGCGGCTTCCACGAAGGACGGGTCGTTCAGGAGCACGAGCGCCTGCTGTGGGATGTTGGAGCGTGAACGTTCGGCGGCGCATTCCTCGCGGGTGGGCGCGTCGAAGGCGAGCATGCTCGGGTGGGTGTAGGAGCGCTGCCACCAGGTGTAGAGACCGCGGCGGTACTGGGCGGCCCCGGCCGACGCGTCATAGCCGCGTTGCGGGAAGTTCAGGTTCTCCCAATAACCGTCGGGTTGGTAGGGCCGGGCGCTGGGGCCACCAACGACGGGCGAGAGCAATCCGGAAAGCGCGAGGGCGTTGTCGCGGACGAGTTCCGCGTCAAGGCGCCAACGGCTTTGGCGTGCGAGATCGCGGTTCTCGGGGTCGCGGGCGATTTCATCCCGGGACGTGGTGGAGGCCTGACGGTAGGTCTGGCTGAGGACGATGGTCCGGACCATGTGCCGCATGTCCCAGCCGGAGTCGCGGAACTCACAGGCGAGCCAGTCGAGGAGCGGTTGGTTGACCGGGGGTTCGCCCTGTGCGCCGAGATCGTCGAGCACCTTGGAAAGGCCGATCCCGAAGAACTGCTTCCAGAGGCGGTTCATGACCGTCCGGGTGGTGAGCGGGTTCTCGGGGGCGACGATCCATTCGGCGAGGTCGAGCCGGCTGAGCTTGCGCGATGGTTTGGCGTAGTTGGCCGACAGCGCGACGGGCAATGCCGGTTCCATGATGTCGCCGGTCTCCACCAACCAGTTCCCGCGTGGCAGGACCCGGACAGTCCGGGGTTCGCCACGTTCCGTGACGATGCACCGGGGGAGGGTGGATTCGAAGTCGGCGAGAGCCTTTCGGCTGTCGTCGAGCATGCTGCGCAAGTCGGCGAGGGCGGGTGTGGATTTCCGGAACTCCGTGCGGAGCTTGGCGGATTGTTCGGCGTTGCGATCCTTCGCGGGAACCCGAAGCAGATCGGCGAGAGCGGGCGGCGGAGGTAGGGCACCCGGAGACTGGACGGCATCGGGTCGGTCCGACGCGGACAGTCGGAAGCGGCCGAGGGTATGGCTGCCGTGACCGTGCCGCTGGCGGAGTTCAACGACGAGGGTTTCGCCGGGAGCAATCTCCGCGGGTGCGGTGAGTTCGAGCAGCAGTTGGTGGGTCTTGCCGGTCTCGGGGAGGATTGCCCAGCCGGGGACGGGGCCCTTGGCATCGAGGTCGATGGTGGCGGCGGCGTTCCAGGCCTTGTAGGGATTGTTCTCGGCGTGGCTGGTCTGCTCGTGCGTCGCACGGGCCGTGACGAAGGAAAGGGTTCGGACGGGTGCGCCGGAACGTTCGATCCGCGCCGTGACCTCGTTCAGCACGAAGTTGCCGTTTCCGGCGCGGCCGGGTCCCTTCGCGGGCAACGAATCATCCGGCAACGCCTCGACGCGGAGGGCGGCGATGCGCGAGGGCGCATTGGTGAGCGAGATGGTGTAGGTGTCGAGGTCGGGGTTCTTGCCCGAGGCGAGGATGGATCGGTCGTCGCGGATCTTGAGGGTGGCACCCTCGGCGGAGTCGGCCCGTGCGGGGATGAGGCGGGTCCAGCGATCCTCGGCGGCCATGGCCTCGAGCCAGCCCTTTTCCCAGGAGGCGTAGGCGTCGTTGAGTTCGGGGTGCGGCCCGTTGAAGTCGGCTTCCAGCGAACGCAGCACCTCGCGGCGGCGGTGGAGTTCGGGCGCTTGCTTTTCGTCCGGCACGAAGATGCCGTCTTCGCGGCGACCGATGATGGTCTCCTTCACGTCGGCGAAGAAGGCGCCCATGGCGTAGAAGTCGCGGGTGCTGATCGGATCGAACTTGTGGTCGTGGCACTGGGCGCACCCGATGGTTTGGCCCATCCACACGGTGCCGATGGCGCGCACGCGGTCGGTGAGGTAGCGGGATTCGTAATCCTTCGTCTGGGCACCGCCTTCCTCGGTTGTCAGGAGGAGGCGGTTGAAGGCGGAACCCACGAGGGATTCGAGGCCGCCGCCAGGCAGCAGGTCGCCGGCGATCTGTTCGCGGGTGAAGGTGTCGAACGGTTTGTTCCGGTTGAACGCCTGGATGACGTAGTCGCGGTAGGGCCAGATGTTCCGGGGATTGTCCGAGTGGTAGCCGATGGTGTCGGCGAACCGGGTGACATCCAGCCAATGGATCGCCATGCGTTCGCCGTAATGCGGGGAGGACAGGAGGCGATCGACGAGGCGTTCGTAGGCGTCCGGGGAGGTGTCGGCTTCGAAGGCGGCAACGTCGGCGGGGGAAGGCGGGAGTCCGACAAGATCGAAGTGGAGCCGGCGGGCGAGGGTGCGGCGATCGGCTTCGTGGGTGGGCTTGATGCCGAGGGTGCCGAAGCGGCGGCGCACGAGGTCATCGATCGCCGACGGACCGGAAGGCGCCGGAGGACGAACGGGCGGTTGGTAAGCCCAGTGGCCCTGATACTCGGCACCCTCGGTGATCCATTGGATGAGGGTGGCGCGTTGGGCGGCCGTGAGCGTCTTGTGCGACTCCGGCGGCGGCATGAGGTCGTCGGCGTCCGTGGTTTCGAGGCGGCGGACGAGTTCGCTCTCGCGAGGCTTGCCGGCAACGATGGCGGGCTTGCCGGACTTCGCCGGTGCGATGGCGGCGTCGCGGAGGTCGAGGCGCAGGCCGCCCTTGATCTTCTGCACGTCGGGGCCGTGGCAGGCGAAGCAGTTGTCCGAAAGGATTGGGCGGACCTCGCGGTTGAAGTCGACTTTCGCGCCGTAGACCAAGGCGGGCAGGCAGCAGAGGGCCATTGCGGCGGCCAGGGAGGCGCCGTTGGGGAAGGACTTGCGGACAATGCTCATGAGACTCGGGGGCTTGAGGAAGGATGCCCCAGCCGTGGATGGAATCCAGCGGGGATTTGGGGAGGAGTTGCGACGACTGGGAACTGGGAACTGGGGACTGGGAACTGCTTTGGGACCGCCGCGTGGGGGCACGCGGCCTACAGAAACTTCGAACTCCCCCCGGGGAAGGCCACGTGCCTTGACTTGAGTCTTCATCCCCGCACCATCGCGGGGTGTCTGAGACGACCTCCATTTCCGGTGAACTGCGCTACGAAATTGTCCGCAAGATCTACGAAGGCGGAATGGGCATTGTCTACGAGGGACTCCAGCATGGATCGCGGAGCTTCCTGAAGCGTGTTGCGATCAAGGTCATCCGCGAGAAGTACGCCCGGCAGCCGGAGTTCATCGAGAACTTCATCGGGGAGGCCAAGCTGGTGGCGGACCTGATCCACACCAATATCGTCCAGACCTACCATCTCGGGGAGACCGGCGGAGCCTGTTATATCTGCATGGAGCTCATCCGCGGGGTGAACCTGGAGCAGTTCTGCGAGCAGTTGCAGCAACGGGGACGGAAGCTGCCCATCGAGCTGGCGGTGTTCATTGTTTCGCGTGTGGCTCGTGGGCTGGCTTACGCCCATGCGAAGACCGATCGGGACGGAAATCTCCTCGGGATCGTCCACCGGGATGTGAGCCCGAAGAACATCATGATCGCGTTCGAGGGCGACGTGAAGCTGACCGACTTCGGCATCGCCAAGGCGCGTGGGTTCCTGAAGGACAAGGAGGGTGAGGAGGTCGCCGGCAAGCCGGAGTACATGAGTCCGGAGCAGGCGGATTTCCAGATCACGGACAAACGGTCGGACGTCTTCTCGGCCGGTATCGTGCTGTCCGTGCTGCTCACGGGCCAAAACATCTTCAAATGCTCCGCGGCGGAGGAATCCCGCCAGCGGGTGGTGGAGTGTCGCCTGCCGGACTTCCGGGAAATGAATCCCGACATCGATCCCCGGTTGAACCAGCTCCTGCAAAAGGCCATGGCCCGCATGCCGGCGGATCGTTTCCAGACGGCGGAGGAACTCCTCTATGAGTTGGAGTATTTCATCTACCACCGTGGCTATGGCCCGACCAATGAGACCCTGGGCAAGTTCATCCGCGAACTGTTTTCCGAAGAACCGGCCCCGCGGAAAGCAGCCCGCGGCGGCACGATGAAGATGCCCTCCGGAACGAAGGGTTCCACCCGTGGCACGCAGGCGGGGTCGACCACCCGTTCGACCACCCGATCCACGACCCGTTCCAAGACTTCCGCGCCGGTGCGCGGGTCCTCCCT
>JBIKWS010000255.1:0-5822 GCA_044356195.1 Cyanophyceae cyanobacterium | reverse complement strand
TCTCGTATGAGGTGATGGGCCAGGGGAAGACGAACCTGACCCTCGAGGTCTCGCAGCACCTGGGTGACAACTGGGTGCGCGCGGTCGCCATGTCGACGACCGAAGGTCTCAAGCGCGGTTATGAGGTTGTCGATACCGGCAAGCCCATTTCCGTTCCTGTCGGCGACGGCGTCATGGGACGCGTGCTCGACGTCACCGGTTCGCCGGTGGACGAGCGCGGTCCGGTCGTTGCCGAGAAGTACTACCCCATCCATCGGCAGGCGCCGCTGTTGGTCGATCAGTCGACCAGCCCGCAGATCCTGACCACGGGCATCAAGGTCATCGACCTGATCTGCCCGTTCCTCAAGGGTGGCAAGGTCGGGGCGTTCGGTGGTGCCGGCGTCGGCAAGACCGTCGTCATCATGGAGCTCATCAACAACATCGCGAAGCTGCACGGTGGCGTGTCGGTGTTCGCCGGTGTCGGTGAGCGGACGCGCGAGGGCAACGATCTCTACCATGAAATGGCGGAGGCCGAGGTCATCAAGCTGAAGGAGCTCAACAAGTCGCGTATCGCACTGGTCTATGGCCAGATGAACGAGCCGCCGGGTGCCCGTCTCCGCGTTGCGCTCTCCGGACTCGCGATCACCGAGTTCTTCCGCGACGAGCGCAACCAGGACGTGCTTCTCTTCGTCGACAACATCTTCCGGTTCTCGCAGGCCGGCTCCGAGGTGTCGGCGCTGTTGGGTCGCACGCCGTCGGCCGTCGGTTACCAGCCCACGCTGGCCGCCGAGATGGGTAACCTTCAGGAGCGCATCACCTCGACGAAGAAGGGTTCGATCACGTCCTTCCAGGCCGTTTACGTGCCTGCGGACGACCTGACCGACCCCGCGCCCGCCACGACCTTCGCGCACTTGGACGCGACCATCGTGTTGGAACGCTCGATCGCCGAGTTGGGCATCTTCCCGGCCGTGGATCCGTTGGCCTCGACCTCCCGCGCCCTGGCGCCCGAGTTCGTCGGTGCGGAACACTATGCCGTGGCCCGCGGTGTCCAGAAGGTGCTGCAACGCTACAAGGATCTTCAGGACATCATCGCGATCCTGGGTCTCGATGAGTTGTCGCCGGAGGACAAGCTGACGGTGTCCCGCGCCCGCAAGATCCAGAAGTTCCTGTCGCAGCCGTTCACGGTCGCGCAGCAGTTCACGGGTCGCGAGGGCAAGCAGGTCCCCGTGGCGGAGACGGTGCGTGCGTTCAAGGAAATCCTCGAAGGCAAGCACGACGAAGTCCCCGAGAACAACTTCTACATGAAGGGCAGCATCGACGAGATCCGCGACTGATGTCCGGCCCGGAAGGGCAGGGAATCAGTCCGGGGCTCCGGTTCAACAACGGCGGAAACGCCCTGACTGGACGGCAACATGGCTGTACTCAAACTCGAAATCGTCACGCCCGAGGCCAAGGTCTACTCGGAGGACGTGGACATGGTCACGCTGCCGGGCGTTGAAGGCGAGATGGGCATCTTCCCGATGCACATCCCGCTCATGACGCAGATCGCCGCCGGCGAGATCGTCGCCCGCAAGGGTGGCCAGGACTACTTCCTCGCCGTCGGCGATGGATTCGTCGAGGTCACCGGAGAACGGGTGGCCATCCTCACGGACATGGCCATCAAGGCGGATGACATCGATGAGGCCAAGGCCGATGAGGCGCGTAAGCGTGCCGAGACCCGGTTGGCCGAAAAGCTCAGCGACGAGGAAACCGCGACGGTTCAGGCCGCGCTGCTCCACTCGCTGACGCAGTTGAACGTGAAGCGCCGCCGTCGCGGTTGATTCACGTTACGACCGGGATCCATCCCGGAACAGAAAGAGGCCGGATCCGCAAGGATCCGGCCTCTTTGTTTCGGAGCCTGTCACGTCCTGATCCAAAGTTGTCACCGCAGGGCTCTGACACCTGAAGTCAGCGGTTGTACCCTTGGGGATGCATCCAACGGACATGCATCCCGAGCCAGCCCTCGCTGCAACGCGGCGCACGGCGAAAGCCTGGGGTGGAGCGGAGCGGAACCCTGGGTCACCCCCACCCCATGACATCTCGCCCCAACGAGGTGAACGGTGACCACACGAACCCTGCTCCGTGTGCCCTTTCAGGGCACAGAGGAAGGGGTGTGGCGTGGCCCCGGGGTTCCACCCCGTATTGGCTTTCACCTGTTGCCCCTTCGGGGCAGGCCGCCTTCAAGGAGGCTGCCTCTATCAATCCCGGTCGAAGGAAGCGCGTTCCTCGCCGCGGGGAAGTTCAACCGCAGGGCGGGCACCTTCCGGATACTCAAAGACCCGACCCTCGAAGTTGCGGATGAGGACCCGTCCGGATTGCTTGGCGATGACGTATTCCGGGTTCACCGGAACCTTCCCGCCGCCTCCTGGGGCATCGATCACGTATTGCGGCACGGCATATCCGGTGGTGTGACCACGCAGGGATTCCATGATCTCCAATCCCTTGGCGACGGTGGATCGCAGGTGGGCGCTGCCGGCGATCAGGTCGCACTGATAGAGGTAGTACGGCTTGACCCGGCAGAGGAGTAGCTTCTGGACCAATGCCTTCATCACCGTGGGCGAGTCGTTGACGTGCCGGAGCAGCACCGACTGGTTTCCGAGCTGGATGCCCGCGTCCGCGAGGCGCCCGAGGGCATCGCGAACCTCGGTGGTCAGTTCCCGCGGATGGTTGGTATGGATGGAGACAAAGAGCGGATGGAACCGGCGGAGCATGGCGCACAACTGGGGCGTGATGCGCTGTGGCAGGAAGATGGGAATCCGGGTGCCGATCCGGAGGAATTCGATATGCGGAATGGCCCGGAGCCGTGTGAGGAGGTACTCGAGCTTCTCGTCGTTGAAGAGCAGTGGATCGCCGCCGCTCAGCAGGACGTCTCGGATCTCCGGATGGCTGGCGATGTAGGCGATCTGACGGTCGAACTCGGGATGGAAGTCGTACCCGCTGGCATTGCTGACGAGCCGGGAACGGGTGCAGTACCGGCAATAGGCGGCGCAACGATCGGTCACGAGGAACAGGACGCGATCCGGGTACCGATGGACCAAGCCGGGAACCGGGGAATGACTGTCCTCGCCGCAGGGATCGCTCATCTCCCATGGAGCGGTCTCGGTCTCTTCGAGTCGCGGGATGACCTGGCGGCGGATGGGGCAGTTGGGATCGTTCGGATCGATCAGGTTGAAGAAGTGCGGGGTGATCGCGAGGGCCAGTTTGGATTGGCCAGCCAGGATGGCACCCGCGCGTTCTTCGGGCGTCAGCGTGGGGAGGAGGCGCGTGAGTTGCTCGACATTCGTGACGCGGTTCTTGAGCTGCCAGCGCCAGTCGTTCCAGTCGGTTTCAGCCACCTGGGACCAGGCACCGCGGCCCGAGGGTTCGAACCGCTTCAGGGCCGACAGTTCGTCGGCTTCGGGGGAGGGCTGACTGGGGGACGTCAACACGTTGTCCATGAGCAATGGCGGCCACAGTAAGGGGGGACCGGGATGCGTCAAGGGATGGGTTCTGCGCAGGGGTCAGTGGGCGCATCTCGACACTGTCCCCGCATGGAACGGGGTGGCGACGCCCTCGTCGCCCTCTCTAGCCTGTTCCGAAGTCGCTGACGACATCGCCGCCCCGTCCTGAGCAGAGCCTGGTTGAACCACACTCCATCCCCGACTCGCCGCTGGGAATCGTCCAGAGCGGCAGGCAGGGTCGGTCAGTGCACAGGACACCGCCGCATCCGGATGACGGATTCTACGCCGGTCTCGGAAGCTTCGACCGGTTCGAGGAGGTCGCCTGCGACTCCGTGTACACGGCAGTACCGCCCAGTTGGTGGGTCTTGGTGACCGACGTGCGCGGCAGCACGCAGGCGATCGAAGCCGGGCGATACAAGGAAGTGAACGCGCTGGGAGTATCGACGATCACGGCGGTGGTGAACGCCATCCCGGATCTGGAGTTCCCGTATGTCTTCGGTGGGGATGGGGCCACGCTGTTGATCCCGCCCGGCCGACTCGAAGCGGGACGCGCGGCGGCGTCACAGGCGCTGGCATTGGCACGCGATGCCTTCGGGATGGAGTTACGGGCCGGGTTGGTTCCGGTGGCGGAAGTAGAAGCGGTCGGTGGACGCGTCCGGGTGGCCCGATTCCGCATTTCAGGAGCGGTGACGATGGCGATGTTCTCGGGAGGCGGTCTTGCCCTGGCCGAGCGCTGGGTGAAGGACCCAACATCGGGCCCGCGTCACGCCGTGATCGCAGCTCCCGCGGCTGATCCGGGCGCTTTTGATGGGTTCCAGTGCCGGTGGCGGCCCGTGCCGAGCCGGCGCGGACGTGTGGTTTCGTTGTTGGTCTTCGCACGCCGGGGCACCGCGGGCGACCGCGGCTACGCGGGAATCCTCGAAGGACTTTCGGCGGCGCTGGGACGTGCCGTGGAAGGGTTGTGTCCGATTGATCCCGAGCGGATGCAACTGGCGAATGGACTTGCCCCGCTGTCGGCGGATGCCCGCGTATCCACAGGGGCTTCCCGCGGATTTCGCTTCAACCTGCATCGGGCGAAGACGTGGGTCGGGCTCCGGATCGGCAACGCTCTCTTCCGTTTGGGGTGGAAGGTGGGACGCTTCAATGGAGCCACGTACCGCCAGGAGGTGGTGGCCAACACGGACTATCGCAAGTTCGATGACTTGCTCCGGATGGTCCTCGACCTGACCTCGGAGGAGATCAGGCGATTGCGGGCGTATCTGGAATCGGAACAAAGCGCTGGCCGGGTTTTCTATGGGCTCCACGAAGCCGACGCCGCGCTGATGACGTGTTTCATCCGGGATTTCGGCGGTCAGCATCTGCACTTCCTTGATGGGAGCAACGGCGGCTATGCGATGGCGGCCCGGCAGATGAAGCAGCAGTTGGGCGCGGGCTGATGCCGCGCCCATCGGTGGCGGAAGGGGTGGCTCACTACGGGATCACCACACGGAAGAATTGCGCCGATTGGGCTGTGGGCAGGATGAGAGTGCTTTGACCAGACGTGGCCACGAATTCCTCGACCAGCGTCCATGCACCGCTGGTGGCTTCCGGTCGCTGCTGGATGCGGTAGGTGGTTCCGGGCACGGAATCCCAACGCAGTTCGATCTCGGAGAGTGACAGCCAGACGGCACGCACCATGGGCCGTGTCGGTGTCGTTCCGGCAAGGGTGGTGATCTGGACCACGTTCGTCCGGCTCAGTGGCGTGGACAGCGCGCCCGGATCGTCCGTGACAACCACCCCGAAGCTGTACGACGACGCAGGATGGTTCTCCGGCACGGTCCAGCTCAGTCGACCCGTCAGCGGGTCGACCGTGAGCCCAGCGGGAGCTCCCGGGAGCAGGCGAAGGGTGAGCGGTTGAACGGGCAGGTCGGGATCGCGAAGCGACGTCGGCAACTGCGAGAGCGTGGTTCCCGGCAAAAGGCCGGCGATGGAGGAATAGGCCAATTCGGGAACGCGATTCTGTTCGCGGATGACAATGACTACGGAAGCGGTCGCCGATCGTTGGGGCGTGCCGTTGTCGCTTACCCGGACGGTGACGGTGTTCGTGGATGGGCCTGCTTCCTCGGCTTCGATGAACGTCAGTTGTCCCAGAGGCGTCAGGTGGAACCACGGTGGAGCCGGATTCGCGAATTCCCACGCCAATAGATGGGCAGGCGTCTCGGGATCTGATGCGGTGAATTGGAGGTCGAATCCACCGCTTTCGTTGATGAGTTGGTCGGCGAGGACCGCCGGTACCGGTGGGCGATTGAGGGCGCGGTAGATCAATCGGATCGAGGTCTCAGCGGTGCCGGGCGGATTCCGGTCGTCCCTGAGGCGCACGACGAG
>JBIKWS010000254.1:0-5849 GCA_044356195.1 Cyanophyceae cyanobacterium | reverse complement strand
CGGCCTTCAACCACGGTTCTGGTAACTGGCATCTGGGTCCTGGGATCTCCTCTGGAGGCCGCGTGCCCCCACGCGGCGGTTTGAAAGCCAATGGGGGGAAAGCCAATGGGGTCGCGTCTAAATATTTTACATTTGGTGGAGGAACACGATCGCCGGGCAAATGTACAATTTATGGACGCGACCCCATTGCAATGACCCTGCGACACCTCCGGCGTCACCGCGCTACTCACCGCCTTCCGCCGACCGGCCAATCCTCCGAATCCACCCGCGCGGCCTTCAGGCGCTCCTCCAGCTCCCGAACGAGTTCGGGATGCGCCGCGGCCACGTTGTCCGACTCCCCCACGTCGCGCGACAGGTCGTAGAGCTCCGAGGGACCGTCTTTCCGGTTCCGAAGGATCTTCCACTGCTTCCACCGACCCGCCTGCTGAAAGCCGCCCTCGTGGAATTCCCAGTACAGGAACCGGTCGTCGAGTTCCGGTTGGCGTCCGCCCTTCCACGTCTTCACCACGCTCACCCCATCCACGCCCGACGGCACGGGAGCCCCCGCCAACTCCGCGAGCGTGGGAAGGACATCCGCAAACCACCACAGGCTCCCATCCACCCGTTCCGACGGCACCGTCCCCGGCCAACGCACGATCATCGGCACCCGGATCCCGCCATCCGTGTGGTTCCGCTTGATCCCTCGGAAGGGTCCACTGCTGCGATTGAACGCCGGATCATTCCCACCCTCCCGATGCGGTCCATTGTCCGACGTGAACACCACCACCGTCTTCTCGTCGAGGCCGAGGTCCTTCAGGAGATCCAGCACCCGCCCGACGTCACCGTCCATGCGCGTGATCATGGCCGCGTGTCCCTTCTGGGGTTCGGGCCAATCGAGTCCGGCGTACTCGCCGAGGTCAGGCACTTCCATCCCACGCTTGCCGGCCTCGTTGTTTGCGTGCGGTGCGGTCAACGCGAGATAGAGGAAGAAGGTCCGGTCCCGATGATCGCGGATGAACCGCAGGGCCTCCTCGGCGAACAGGTCGTGCGTGTAATCCACGCGCACCGACGCCACCCCGGCTCCACTGGGCGTGGCATTCGTCACCACATTGCGCAGTGCCACGCGTTGCCCGTTCCGCCACAGGAACGTCGGGTAGTAGTTATGCGCGTGGGTCTGGTTGAGGTAACCGAACATGTGCTCGAACCCATGGCGCTCGGGCAATCCCGGTTCCGCAACGCCGGCATCCCCCAACCCCCATTTGCCCACGAGTCCGGTCCGGTAACCGACATCCGACAAAACCCGCGCGACCGTCACGTCGCCGAAGCGGAGGGACTGCGCCAGGGGATTGGCTTGTCCGGCGTTGCCGCGCACCCGGGCGCGACCCGTGTGCTTTCCCGTCATCAGGACACATCGTGACGGCGCACACACCGTCGCCCCGGAATACACCTGCGTGAACCGTGTGCCCTCCCGAGCCATCCGATCCAGCCGAGGCGTCCGAATCCGCTCCTGCCCATAGCACCCGAGATCCCCGTAGCCGAGATCGTCGGCGAGGATGAAGACGATGTTCGGTTTTGCGGCGGTGGCGGCTGACGCCGTCCTCGCCGTGCCCACGCCCATCCAGAGAATGAAACCGGACAGCCATGCCGCAAAGCGCACCAAACGACCGCTTGCAAGAACACCAACAACGCCTCCAGTGAAATCGACACACTTCATGGGAGCCCGGATCCTTCAACGGTCCACTCACAATTCCCAGTCTCCAGAGCCGCAAACTTCAATCTGAAGGCCGGGTGCCCTCACCCGGCGTTGGTTCACGCATTCGCCGCGTAAGGGCACGCGGCCTACACAGAAGTCAATGGAAGGCAATGGGGTCGCGTCTAAATATTTTACATTTGCCGAAGAGGCACCCTTTCAGGGTAAATGTATAATTTATAGACGCGACCCCATTGAAATTCACGCGGTCCCGGGGTTCCACCCCGGGCTTTCACCGGTTGCCCTTCGGGGCACAAGCACGGCACGCAGAGAACTGGAAACTGGCGTCCGGGAACCGGAATCCCCCACACTCCCCAACACCGCATGAAGACGTCGATCCGCAAGACATGGCGGCAAAAGCTCGAAGACTCCAAAGACCTGCCGCGGATCGTGGATGCGCCCACCGACCCCAAGTCCGGCCCCTTCCAGCCAGGCCGCCTGCTCATCCCCAGCCCCCTCATGGTCGACGCCGCCATCCGGACCATCCCGCCGGGCCAGACCCGGACGGCTCCCCAACTGCGCGAGGAGATGGCCCGCCTGCACCACGCGGACAGCACCTGCCCGCTTGTCACTGGCATCTTCTCCAACATCGTCGCCCACGCGTCCGAGGAGGCCGCGCTCGCCGGGGACGCCTCCAGAGTCACGCCCTGGTGGCGCGTCCTCACCAAGGAAGGACGGCCCAATCCCAAGTTCCCCGGTGCCCCACACGAACAGCTCCGACGCCTTCGCGAGGAAGGCGTGGAACTCGCGATGCCAAGCCCCCGGGTTGACCGCCGCGCCCGGCAATGAGACTCCATGCGGTGTGAGCAACCGATTCCACCGCGTCGACCTTCTCGCCATCGTCCCGAGAATCTTCCTTGTGGCGTGGCTCCTTGGACCCGCAACCCTCGCGCTCCGTTCGGCGTCCTACCCCGCTTCTGAGAGCGTCATCGATGTCACCCGTCCTCCCTATTCGGCGAAGGCGGACGGCATCACTGACGACACGGAATCCCTTCAGCGGGCCTTCAACGACCACGTGGGCCGACACCACATCCTGTATTTTCCCAAGGGCACCTACCTCGTCAGCGCCACGCTGAAATGGCCGAAATCGTTCGGCGGCCGCGACAATTGGGGAAAGACCTTCCTGTGCGGCGAATCGCGGGAGGCGTCCGTCTTCCGACTGAAGGACGGAACCTTCACCGATCCCACGAAGCCGCAGGCCATCCTTTGGTGCGGCGGATTCGGCTCGGCCGACTGGTTCCACAACTACGTCGAGAACCTGACCTTCGATGTCGGCAGCGGGAATCCGGGCTCGGTTGCGCTCCAGTTCTACTCCAACAATTCCGGAGCCGTCCGCAACTGCCGCTTCGTTGCCGGTGCCGGAAGCGGACACACCGGACTCGACCTCGCCCATCGCGACATGAACGGTCCGTTGCTCGTCCGCAACTGCGAGGTGGTGGGCTTCCGTCGGGGCATTGCAACAGGCCGCGCGGTGAACGGGCAGGTGTTCGAGAACATCTCCCTGCGCGGGCAGTCCGAAGTGGGATTCGTGAACGAAGGACAGGCGATCAGCATCCGCGGGCTGCGCAGCAGCAACGCCGTTCCAGCGCTGACCACCTACGGCACCCTCTGCCTGGTCGAAGCCACGCTCACCGGCGTGGGTGCCGCGTCCCAGAAGCCAGGAATCATCAACTTCAACGGCGGACGGCTCTTCCTGCGCGACATCCGGACCTCCGGCTACAAGCGCGCCCTCGGCGACGTCTCCCATACCCCCGACTCCGCGGCTGCCTATCGCCTCGGCAGCACCGATCAACCGGCCACCGCCGGACCAACCCTCGCCGAGTATGCCTCGCATCCGGCAAGCCAGGCGTTCCCGTCGCCCACGGAATCCCTGCGGCTTCCAGTGAAGGAAACCCCGGAAGTGCCCGCCGATCCTCCCGCCACCTGGGCCAACGTGACCGACTTCGGCGCGGATCCACACGGCGTGAAGGATTCCTCGGAGGCCATCCAGCGTGCGATGGACTCCGGTGCCACGACGGTATTCCTGCCCGGCAACTACGCCCTGAAGAAGACCATCGAGATCCGCGGCAAGGTCCGCCGCATCATCGGCACCGGCGGCATGATCGACTATCAGGCACTTGTGCATCCGAACTTCCGCCTGGGCGATGGCGATTCGCCGGTGGTCGTGTTCGAGCATTTCTCCCACATCCACGGAGGCCTGGAAGTCGACACACCGCGAACGCTGGTCCTGCGCAGCGTCTCCGATTGCGATCTCACCACCACCTCCCGGGCGAAGGGAGCCGAGTGGTTCTTCGAGGATGTCGTGACCCACAAACTGGTCCTGAAACAGCAGAAACTCTGGGCGCGCCAACTCGACATCGAAAACGAGGGCACGCATCTCCTCAACGACGGCAGCGACGTCTGGATCCTCGGCTACAAGACCGAGCGCGGCGGCACGCTCCTCGCAACCCAAGGGGGCGGACGCAGCGAGGTCCTGGGTGGTTTCAGCTACACCACCACCGCCGGGAAACTCGCCCCGATGTTCGTGAACCGCGATTCCTCCGTGTGGGCGTTCTTCGGCGAGATCTGCTACAACGGCGATCCGTTCGCCGTCCGCGTCCAGGAAACCCGCGGCACCGAAACCAAAAGCCTCGGCAAGGAACAAGGCTCCACGACACCGTATTCGGGCCGGCTCCCGAAGCGTTGATCCATCCTCCCATGATCCATCGAATCCTCCTTTGCGGGCTGCTGGCCCTTGCCACCTCCACGTGCGCACTCGCCGAAACCGTCAAGGACCGGGAAGGTGCCGTGCGCCAGGACCGCGCCGCGCGGGAGAACGATCCCGGTTGGATCTACAATGACCTCACCGCTTCGCAGGCCCCGCGGCCGCGGAAATCTCCGCCTCCGACAACGCCTGCACGTGTCGCAGGACGCGCAGGTGGATACGGTGGATGATGGCGTCTGACCACAACCGCCAGTAGGCATCCGGCCAGAGCCGATGTTCGTACCAGGTCGTTCCCACCAACCGCGTGCCCCCGCTCGCGGTCCGCTCCAGCAGGAACTCCCCCTGACGCGACACGAAATGCCCGTCGAGGTGCGGCGGGTGGATGTCCTCGTACGGCGTCCATTCCTGCATCGGGGGCGGATTCGATTCCACCCGGAACGCCAGCCGGTTTGGCTCATCCCAAACGGTGATCGGCTCCACGAACGGTCCGGTGGAAAAGTGGCAGCGCCGCACGGCACCCACCCCGCTGCCCAACATCTCCGCACGCACCGGATACGCGAGCCCGATGCGGAACAGGAACTCGTCCGGCGGCGGCAACTCGGAGAAGGAGACCACGTGCTTCCACACGACTTCGGGAGGAGCCGCAACGACGACCTCCGTCCGCACCGGACGCAGGGGCGAAACTGGTTCCATCCAGCCTTCGACGCCCATCGTTCCGGGCAAGGCGATCGCCATCAGTCCCGCAGGCAATACCGACCATGAATGGCCTGGCCACGATTGTCGGATGCCCCACGCCGCCGCCGTTCCCACCATCCCGATCACCAAGGCCAAGGGTGCCGCCATCACGAGGCACACCACACCCTCCATGGCGAACAGCAGCAGTCCCCCGCCCGCCAACAACATCGCTCCGCCCGTCACCCACAGGCACGCCATCAGCGGGCGCGGCTCCCGTGCGGTAAAGAGCAGGGTCGACACAAACCCCAACGCAAACGGCGTTCCCACGAACAGTGCCCAGCCATAAATGTCGGCCACCTTCACCGCGAACGCCGTCGTCAGCAGCGCGAACACCGTCGTCAGCACCAACGCCGCACACGCCGCTCCCCATGCGCTGTGCGGGATCCATCGAATCCATCCCGATTCCTTCACCGGTTCCTGAGACCGAACCCGACGCGGCATTCCGCTCAACAGGACAAAGAAGAGGATCTTCACCGCCGGCACGAAGAACAGCAGCACCCAACCCGCCGCCATCCCCGCCGACCGCAGTCGTCCCAAGGTGAACATCACGCCGGCAAAAAGGAACGGAAGCGACGCGGCCAGCATCCACAGCATGCCTTCGCGTTCCACCCCGGCCGGAAAGGATTGCCACAGGTAAAGCTGCGCCAACGCCCGGTAATCCAGCCGCTCCGAAACACCCAG
>JBIKWS010000253.1:0-5878 GCA_044356195.1 Cyanophyceae cyanobacterium | reverse complement strand
GCGTTCACAGGCGGCCGAGGAACGCCGCATCGCGCAGGGGTTGCTGGATCAGCGCGGGGTGGTCGAGTTGTGCCGGGCGATGATCAACCTGAACGAGTTCGTCTACGTGGATTGAGGCGACTGACCGCGGTGGGGGTCGCGGATGGCAGAGCGCCACGCGGCGAGGAGGAGCAGGGCGGTGCAGGCGGCGTAGATCAGCGCGTTGGGGGTGCGTGCCGTCCATGTCTGCCACGGCCACGGAAAGCGGAAGAACGCGTTGTTCAGGAGGAAATAGAGGAGCGTGTTGAACGCCAGTGCGCCCGCCAGCCAGCGCTGGGTGTTCCCGGAATTTCCCAGTTTCCGAAGCTGGATGCAGGCCGCGACAGCGAGCATCAAAGGCACGCCCAGGAAGACCACGGTGCCGACCCCCGTGCCAACGACGTGCTCCTCCAGGACGAGGTTGCGGTAGGTCTTCCCGGCGATCGGAATCGCGGTGATGAGCGTGATCGTCAGCCACGGCCAGAAGCGTCCGGCCGTGATGCCGACGATCGGGATCAGGCCCATCCACAGGCCGAAGTCGTAGAGGCGGTTGAAGGTGGAAATGTCCGTGAACTCAACGCCCACGAGGAACACGAGGTGAACGGTGATCAACACCCACTCCACCCACCGCGGAAGTTCTGGAGCGGAGGGGGCTGCGTCCGAGGGGGCGCGGTCGGCGTTGATGCGGTGACGGGACAACCAAAGCCCCAGCGCCAGCGTCGCACCCATGGTGGCGCCGAAGGTCGTCTCCATGAAGTTCCACCAGTTGATCACGCGATCGGCCTCCGCGAGCCATCCCTGCTGGAAGAGGTCGCGGTTCCACGCGTGAAAGGCCTGGAGGCATTGGCCCAGCGGAAATCCGACCGCTCCACCCAGCAATCCCCAGAGTCCCAGGCGCGCGGCCAGACCGTCGCGTCGGATCCACGCCAGCCACACCAGGAGGACGGCCATTGCCGCCAGGAATCCACCCCAGGTCTCGCGACGTGGCTTGAGGACCTCGGCGGTGACATCCGGAGTCCAGCGCCAGTCGGCGGAGAAATAGATCCGGGGAAGCTGATGCTGGGCGGGATTGTACGGTTCGTTGAATGCCGCGATGCCGATTGCGCAGGCGGCCAGCATCGTGCCGTAGATCGTCAGGATCTCGCGGGTCCGGTAGCGGATCCCGCTCAGGCCCATGCCAAGGAAGGCACCGCAGAACCCGATCCAGAGGCCGCCCTTGATGGCGAGGCCGAGCAACCCCCATAGCAGGGCGTGGGTGTTGCCCACCATGTTGGCGTTGTGGGTGAGGCCAACGGTCTGGCCGTAGGTCATCGAACCGCCAAAACCGATGGCCACGGTTCCCCACGCCACGGCACGCACGATCTGGGCGGATCCGAACCGGCTGGCGAACAGCAGGGCCAGGACCGAACAAAGGAGCACCCCGGCGATCATCGCGCCGGTCTCGTGGCCGTACTGTCCGCGGATGCCCCAACCCATTCCTCCGGCGGCGGCCCCGAGGAGCACGCACCGTCCTAGGGAAGGGGACGCGTCCGGGCCGGGCCGGGATGGCGACGCGGGGTTCATTGCGGGAAGCCCACCGTGTGTGCGTGGGCTGCAATCGGAGACGGCGGGAGACTACTTCTTCGCGCGTTTGGCGGGAGCGGCCTTGGCGGGAGCCTTGGCCTTCTTTGCCTTCGTCGGCTTCTTCGGTTTCGGGGCGCGGCCCTTGAAGGTGAGTTCGGCAATGCCGGACTTGTCGAGTTCGCCCAGGCCCAGCTTTGTCATGCGCGTGAATTGGGCAAACGCGGTCGCGGCCATGGGGAGGTTGAGCTTGGCCTTGACCCCGAGTTCGAGGGCGATGCCGGAATCCTTGGCGGCGTGTGCCGCACTGAAGAAGCAGGAGTGATCGCGGTTCTGCATGTCCTCGCCGTCGGTGGCGAGCACGCGCGAGTTGGCACCGGTCTGGGAGAACACCTCGCGCACCATCGAGAGGTCGAGTCCGACGGCATCGGCAAGGGCGAGGCCTTCGGCGAGTCCGGCGGTGTTGATGTTCATGACCATGTTGACGAGGGCCTTGAGCTGAGCGGCCTTGCCGGAGGCGCCGACGTAGCGGAGGAGCTTGCCGTCGTCCGAGAGCTTGGAGAGGACGTCCTTGACCTGGCCGAAGACGGATTCATCGCCGCCGACCATCAGATACAGGGTGCCGTTGCGGGCCTGGGTGATGCTGGAGGCCATGCTGGCTTCGAGTGCGGCCGCGCCCGCCTTGGTGGCGCGCTTGGCCACCTCGACGTGGATTGCCGGACTGACCGTCGCGCAATTGATGAACACCCGACCGGTGGCGCCCTTGAGGAGGCTGTCGCCCTTGCGGGCAAAGATGGCGTCCATCGCGGCGTCGTCCGTCACCACCGTCAGGATGATGTCCGCGCCCGCCGTCACCGCGGCGAGGTTGGTGGCCGCGGTGGAACCCAGTTCGGTGGCGAGGGCCGTGGCGACGTCCGATCGCACGTCGTACACCGCACCGATCGTGTAGCCGCAATCCTTGAGCCGACGCGCCATGTTGGCACCCATGCGTCCCAATCCAACAACTCCGATACGAGCACTCATGATTCTTGATGTCCGAGGTGAAACCGTTGACGGGCGAAGACTATCGGGGTGGGGGAGAGTTTGAAGTTTGAAGATTCAAGATTGAAGGGGAGCGGTGGAACTGCGGGTGGGCTTCGAGGGCGACGCGGGAGGATTCGGACAGGGGACGTTGGGCGTACTGGGCCGTGTGCAGGGGCTCCGCGCTCGTGGAACGCAGGGCACGGCCGAGCCAGGTCGCGTCGAGGGGGCGGGTGACCAGCGTCGGGTCGGCGGCGGCGAAGGTGGTTTCCTCCTTTTCGCCCGTGGCTTCGCCGGCACCGACGTGGAATCCGGCCATCAGCAGCGTGACCCGCAGCAGCGTGCTTCGGGAATAGGTGGCAAGGGTGCCGCCGGCACCCTCGGGAACGCGCTGGCGCAGTCCCCGGAAGACGTCGAGGGTCCACATCGCGGGATTGCGCGCAGGAGAGAAGGCGTCGAAGAGGATGGCGTCGGGTCCGGGGATCGTTTGGGTGTCCGCGGCGGCGAGCCACGTGGGGAAATCCGCCTCATGGAAGCGCCACGTCACACGGCATCGGCCGTTCTGGAAGGTGGTTTGGCCGTGGGCGAGCAGGTCGCGGATGGGCGCTTCGAAGCCGACGACATAGCCGAGGGCCGCGGCGTTCGAGAGGGCGAACTTCAAAGGGGCGGCGGTGTGATCAAAGCTTTCGATGACGAGGTGGCCGTCTACATCGGTGAGGGCACGCAGGACGGTGAGGACATTCGCGGCCGCGCCGAGTCCGACGTCCCAGACCACGAAGGACCTTTGCGCCGTGGCGAAGCGGGCGGGGATGTCCATCTGGCGCACATAGAGCGCTTCGGCCTCGGCCTGGGGACCGATGACGGGATGGAAGGTTTCGCCCTCGATGCGTGCGCGGACGGACCAGGCACCGCTGGCCACCTGCACGAGTTCATAATCGGATTCTGTCACGTGGAGTGGAGGGTATCGGGTTGGGCCGCATGTGGCGACACGCAGTCGCGGGGTGTGTCGCGGGGCGGCGCATCTTGACACTGCCCCCTGTGGCCATGGTTTCGGGGCGGCGATGTCCTCATCGCCTTGGGGAAGGCTTTGGAACGGCGACGAGGCCTTCGCCACCCCGTTCCAAGCGGGGGCAGTCTCAAGATGCGCCCGTCAAGGGGTGGCCATCCGAGGCCACTGAAAATTTCCTGTCCGGTTCGTCCGGCGGCGGGTGCTGTAGGGAAAGAACGCGATGAGCGACGACATCGAAATGCTGCGTCGGTACGCCGAGGAGGGTTCTGAAGAGGCCTTCCGGGAGTTGGTGCGGCGTCACATCGACCTGGTGTACGCGGCGGCACGCCGGACGCTGGGGGATGTGCATCTGGCGCAGGATGTGGCCCAGACGGTGTTCAGCGACCTGGCGCGCAAGGCACCGGTGCTGCCCCGAGGAACGGTGCTGGCGGGGTGGCTGTATCAGTCGGCGCGTTACGCGGCGGCGAAGGTGGTGCGCAGCGAGGAACGTCGACGGCGGCGGGAAACCCTGGCCCTGGAGAGCGAAATGAACCCGAACGAACCTGTACCCGACTGGGAATCGCTGCGTCCGATCCTGGACGAGGCGATGGAGGAATTGCCGGCGGAGGACCGGGACGCGGTGTTGCTGCGTTACTTCCAGCGGCGCGAATTGAAGTCGGTGGGCGATGCGCTGGGCATCTCCGACGAGGCGGCACGGAAGCGGGTGGCACGGGCCCTGGAACGGTTGCGGACGACGTTGTCACGACGTGGCCTGACGACGACGGCCACGGCGTTGGCAGCGACGTTGTCGGTGCATGCGGCGGGGCCGGCACCCGCGGGATTGGCGGCGACGGTGGCATCGATTTCCCTGGCGGGCGCGGCGGCAGGAGTGGCCGGCGCGGCTGTCGGAACAACAACGGTTGGAACCATTGCATTCATGACAAAGGCACAGGTGGCGGTCGTCTCGGCCGCGTTGATCGTGGCGGGAGCGACGGGGCGGACCGCGTATGTGAAGTACCGGGAATCGGCGTTGCTGTCGGCGGAGAACACGGCGTTGCGCGCGGAACTGGAGGCGAAGCCAGCGGTGGCTGCGGAGGTTTCGCGCCCGGTGGTTCAGCCGCTCCCCGAAGCGGAGAAGGAGGAGTTGCTGCGATTGCGTGGGGAGGTGTCGCGGCTGCGTGCGCAGGTGGCGACGAACCGCGCGGCAGTTGTTCGTCCTGCCTTTTCAGGACAGCCGCGGAAACTGGAACGGAAGGTGAACCCGAACCGCGCGCCCGGATTCGTCCCCATCGAGCAGTACACTTTTGCCGGCTACGGCACGCCGGCGGAAGCGTTGCAGAGCCACTACTGGGCGCTGTCACATCCGTCGTCCGGCAAGTTGCTGGAGACGCTGGCCCTGCCGCCGGAGGTGCGGAAGGCGTTGCCACGTCGGTTGGGCGGCACGGCGCTTCCTACGGTGGGTGCGGGCGGAGCCGGTGCCGCGGTGGTGGCCACATCGGAGTCGGCGGCAGCGGCGGGTGGCCTGGTGGAGGTGGCGGGGGAGGCCATCAACGTGGTGGAATCGCAGGTGGCGGTGGTGGCCGCCCTTTCGGGCGGTCCAGGAGCGGCCGAAGGTGGGACGCACGTCACGGAGGACGTGATGGCGTTCGAGCAGGATGGGGTGCCGCTGAGCCTGCACAATGGGCACCGGGTGGTTTCCGAGACGGAGATCGACGCCAACACACGGGAGTTGCAGGTGGAGCGCGAGATGGCCGACGGGACGACGCGAACGGAGACCCAGCGCATGGTGCGCGTCGGTGATGAATGGAAGGTCGAGACGGGCGGAAGCGTGCGCGTGATGACCATGCCGGGGGGTGGCTCCGGGGTCCTGATGGAAAGCGGTGGCGGTGCGCCGGGCGCGCCGCAGTTCGAGATGCGGATTGAACAGCGACCGGCACCGGTGAAGCCCTGAGCCGGGTCCATGCAGTTGGATGACGGAGAAGGACTCGCGCTGAGGCGCAGGGACGCGGAGAGAAAGCGCCTTTCACTCACCGTCATCAAGTCACCAAGCGGCGAGCCCTTTCAGGGGTTCCCTAACGCCCCTTTTACTGCCGTTCTCAGCGTCTCTGCCCCTCTGCGCGAGATTTCTTCTGCCTGGATAGGCTGAGCTGGGAAGAGACCCGCTCGGGTCAACCGCAGGTTTCGCGGTAGAGGGCTTCGAAGTCGGCGGCGGTGATGGACCGGGGGTTGAACGTGGCGGTCCATTGCCGCGCGGCTTCGGCAGCGAGATTCGAGATGGCACTGGGATCGACG
>JBIKWS010000252.1:0-5879 GCA_044356195.1 Cyanophyceae cyanobacterium | reverse complement strand
CCTTGAGGGGAGTTGGAGGTTTCAAGACTCAAGGTTCAAGCCACCTGATCGCCTCGTGACCTCGTCGACGACCCACGTGGAGTGGCAGACGAGGCTGTCCGGCGTGGTGTCTTCCTTGGGACTCTGGCCTCAGGGCGTACTCCTTCGGGGGACGTAGAGGAGTTCGGTCGTGGCCGAAGGTGCCCTCCGGGTTGCGAGTTCGTTGAGCAGGGCTTCGCACTGCGCCTCTGTGAGGCCGTGCCGCAGGAGGAATCGTTCCCGGTAGGCGCTGTGGAAGGCACCGCGGGCCTCGTCCTGCTCGTTCGTCAGGCGGGCGGTTTCTGCCGCGAAGCCGGCGGCATCCGGTGTTTCAGCCAAGGTCCGCTGGACCTCACTGAGAAAGTCCAGCAATTCGCCCGAGCCGGCGACAAACCGGAAGCAGTCGAGCAGACAGTCGCTGGACGGATCCGCGGGGAGGCCGCAACGCTCGGCAGCCTCCTCGATCGACCGCAGTTCTGGAATCTGCCGGGCGCGTTCGTAGAGGTTTGGAAGCGTCAGGGTTCCCTTCGGATAATGGGCCAGCAACTCGAGAGCCTGAGGTTCGGGAATGCCCTGATCCAGCAGGGTCCTGAGCAGGTCTGCGTCCGATGACTCCGGATGTGCGAGCAGGGTGTCCGAAAGCGTGGTCATCACGAAGAGGTTCGTCAGGGTGGACCGTGTGTGTGCGCTTCCGGGCAGCAAGGATTCAGCGGAAGTCTGGAGCGGGTTGGCTGCGGGTGCCGTCGGGATCCGTCGCAGCAAGGGAAAGCGAGAAGGCTTTGCACTGGGCGGTACCTCTGAGGACGTGGGCTTGCTGGGTACCTCCACCTTTTCATTACCGGCAGCCGGGTTGGAGCTACGGGTTGAGGAGCGGAAGATCCAGAGACTGACGGCCGTTGCGAACGCGAGGATCAAAAGGACGGATGCAGGTGGCTTCATGAGCGGTACATTCTTGGGATGGGCAAGGGAGGAAAGAGGACCCGCAGAGTCGGCGGATGAAGTCTGTGAACCGTGTATCCGGGAAGCCCATCTTGATGGGCGGGCTGGATCTGGTCCACGGGCTCATCGGCCTGAGATCTCTGCGGATCCGTGGGTCATGGACGGTTGGGGATTCCTACAGGTTGACTGCGCCGTTGGTCATCGGCGAAGGGACCGTGGGCGAGTTTCCGGGTGGCAGGGGGGACTCCTTCAAGGACGGGTCCGGCACGAGACGAACATACTGATCGACTCCAGCAGTCCAGCCGAACTTCGCAGGGTCGGGAACGAGCAGGGGATCGTAACTGAGCAGGTTCATGACCGATCCGAAGTGACGGTTCTGCCCGGGCAGCGTGAAGAAGACGGCTCCTGCGGCGCGGAACGGGACCCTGCGATACTCGTCCTGTGTCGGGCCAACGGTCTTCTCGCCATTCTCGTGGGGAGGGGTATTGGAATGGATCTTGGACGTTGCCTGATAGGCGAGGACGGCATCCCAGTTTCCCGTGGCGTTGTAATACTGGGTCGGGAAGTTTCCAACGGGACGGATATTGGAAGCCCACGCCTGGAAGACGCATGCCGCCTTGATCACCAGCCCGTTTCGAAACGGCCCGGTGTTATAGAAGAACTGATAGTCGCGGTTCTGGTAGCTATCGATGAAGAACGGCGCAAGGTTGATGATCGGCTTGGTCATGCCGGGCTTCATCCGCGCCTCATACCACAGGGAACTCCCGGGATGGATCGGGGAGTAGCGGTAGACGCGGACGAGGCTGTCGGGCTTGCCTTTCTCCCACGCGACGACCTCGCGGGTGTAACGGCTGAGGGCAACGTTGCCCTCGAACTCGATGGTCATGGGACGGATCGCGTCCCGCGCTCTCAAGACTTCCTTCGCGATCATGAGGTTCTGGGCGGGGTTTTGGCCGAGCAGTCCGAATGGGATCAGACTGAGGCATAGAATGATAACGGCTTTCATGGTTGATACCGGGTCTCTGGACGTTTGGGTTGTGCCTCGAAGTTCCGGGCCGCGCACTGCGACTTCGCAGTTGCAGTACCCTGATCACCGAGGATGGAGAATCGGGTAGTGCACGCGAATGAGGTCGTCAAGAGGGTCACTTGGCACGGTATATGACTTGAGTTCCCGGTCGCCAGAGCCCAGTTCCCAGGCCACTGCACGGACTTCCCGCTTGTGTGCGCCGAGGGTTCGCAGTCCCCTGAGCCATGCCCCGTTCATCACCGTTTCGAATCTGCGCCAGCGTCAGCGCCGCTGGGATCCTTCTCGCGCTTGCCGTCGGTTGTCAGACCTCTGGCGGCTTGGGTTCATACCGGGAGCACCCGGGCACGAATGGCAACGGCAACCTCGTGATCGGCCCCACTTATACGAAGGCTCCGGATCTGACGGACCAAGGGAATCCCAAGGGCAAACAGTTTGAGTTCCGCATGCGTCTTGCGGACAGCAGGACGTTCAAGGGCGACGACAAGACGCTGGAGCCATGGAAGAAGGCGGTGCGCACGGAACGTCGGATCTTCGTCTATATTCCGGCAGCGTATCGGGACGGAACGAAGGCCGCGGTGCTGGTCACGCACGACGGACCCGATCAGCTGGGGCTGGTGCGCAACGCCCTCGACAACCTGACGGTCTCAAAGGATCCGGAGCGTCGGTTGCCGCCGTTCATCGTGATCGCGGTGGAGAACGGTGGGAACGATGGGAAGAACAGCGAACGCGGTCTGGAGTACGATACGATGTCGGATCGGTTCGCCCGGTTCATCAACGATGAGGTGTTCGCGGCGGTGCTCGCGGATCCGGCGATCCGGGCGGCCTACCCGAAGCTTGCCATCACGGACAACCCGTGGGGACGCGCCACGATGGGATGCAGCTCTGGTGGGGCGGCGGCATTGACGATGGCGTGGTTCCGGCCGGACCTGTTCCGTCGCGTGATCGCGTACTCCGGGACGTTCGTGGACCAGCAGGACGATGACGCTCCGGAAGAGGCGCAGTTCCCGTACGGGGCGTGGGAGTATCACTCCAGCCTCAAGCTCATCGCGAACGGCCCGAAGAAGCCGCTACGGATTTTCACGCACGTTTCCGAGAACGATCTGCGCGCGAAGGATCCCGAGAGCACGCAGCACAACTGGGTCATGGCTGGCAATCGCACCGCGGATGCCCTGCGCGAAAAGGGCTATGACCATCGGTACGTGTTCAGCAAGGCGACGGGGCACTGCGACCGAAGGGTCTTCGAGGAGACGCTGGCCGATACTCTGGTGTGGCTCTGGCGCGGCTATCACGGCGAATAGGCACGCATGAACCGCCCGCTTCCGCGGACGGTGAAAGGTGGTAAGTCAGGCTCAGGGGGGCGCATCTTGACACTGCCCCTTTTTGTAGAGGATTCGGGGCGGCGATGTCCTCATCGCCATTGGGAATGGCTTTGGAACGGCGACGAGGACGTCGCCACCCCGTTGCATCGGGGCAGTGTCAAGATGCGCCCGGCTCAGGGGACGAGGATGATATCACCGAGGAACAGGATCCAGAAAAAGGCCACCAGCAGGAGGATTGGAAGGATCAACCCCGCTGCTTCGAGTCGATCCACAGCGTGACTGGGCCGTCATTGAGAAGGTGGACCTTCATGTCGGCACCGAAGATGCCGGTGGGGATGGGGCGGCCGAGGAGCGCGGTGAGGCGCTGGTGGAAGGCTTCGTAGAGGGGGATGGCGATCTCGGGGCGGGCGGCGGCGCTGTAGGACGGGCGATTGCCCTTCCGGGTGCTGGCGTGGAGGGTGAACTGCGAGACGAGGAGGATGCCGCCGGTGACATCGAGGACGGAACGGTTCATGACGCCGGCGTCGTCGTTGAAGATGCGGAGGTTCACCGTCTTTGCGGCGAGCCACTCGATGTCCTCAGCGGTGTCGGCGGGTTCGATGCCGATGAAGATCAGCAGTCCGTGGGCGATCTCGCCGGTGATGCGTCCATCGACGGTGACGCGGGCTTCGGAGACGCGTTGGAGAAGGAGGCGCATTGGAATGCAGCGGCAGCATGGTCTGGCTCGGGCGTGCAGATCCACGCCCATTTTGTGGATCGGTCCACGCAGTCGATGGATCCGGAACGCAACCTCTAGGCCGTTGATGGGGTCCTCAGGCCAATCCCACAGTTGATTCTGCCTGATCTGCCCAAGGAGATGCCGTGGGACCGAGCGGACGTCTAAGGTCGCCGCAGCCGGTAGAATCTGTTGTCAGCGGATGGGGCGACGCTGACGCTGATGTCGATTTCGTTCGTCGAGTAGGGAAAGGGGACTTGCGACCATGCACCAGTCAGGGTGGGGCTTTGGTCCAGCACGAATCCCATGGCGGGATGCGGCCAGTAGATCCGGACGTCCGCCCCTTGTCCCATCATGAACAGTAGAGGGGCGCTCGTGCCTTTCGTGGGGACGCCCGTGATGAGCATCTTGTGGTTGCTGGCCAAGGTGGGCGCTCCCCACGTCGCACCGGCGTTGGCGGAACTGCTGGCCCCGAAGGAACCCGCATCGCCGGTGGGTTTCGTGAAGGATGCGATCTGTCCAATCCTCCCTCCGCTCTCGCGGCTCAACACGGCCCAATAGCAGGTATCAGCCGCGAGCTTGAACGGCGTGGCGTTGGTCCACCGGACCAGTTGCTGACCTCGCATCAGGGCCACGGGATTGGTATGGCTGGAAAGCGTCATGATCAGGCCGGTGTTGGTGGACGGTTTGCCGGTCGCTGGTTCGCTGGCATAGATCTGGAGCCGGACCGTGCTTGGAGGGCCGGCGCCGCCGCTGAAATCCTGGCTGTTCAACAAGAGGCCGACGGAGGCGAGGTGGTAGGATTGCGGCCCGAGGCAGAACCTGCTTGCCAGCCAGGCTGTGGCGGTGACTCCGGATCCGCCGTTGTCGCTGCCGGTGGTGTTGTCGAAGATCGTGATGGGTTCCGGCGGCAGAGGCGGAACGACACTCACGAGGCTTTCGAAAACACCTTCGACCGAGAAGACGCCGCCGGTCATCGCATCGGGTTGCAACGCGCTGATCGTGCCGCTCATTTCAAAACCACCGCCGGTGCTGGTCCCCTCGCCGTTATCGAGCGCGAAGGAGTCCACGGCGAATTCCCGCGCGAAGGCGGCCGTTGCCAAAATCACCGCCCCAGCGAAGCAGAGGCTCTGCTTGATGTTTGGATCCATTTCCGGGGTTCGGTTAGTGGACGATGATGGTAAAGATTGAATCTATGCGGTCTGTTAAGTCTGCGATGCTGAAAAACCGTAAGTCCACAAAGGTGCGGAATTGCTGCTCAATCACGAAGGCAACTGGTTCGCCAAGACCAAGTGGCGTTACCGAAACAAAGCGGTCCTCAACATCAAAGCCGAAATCGACTCTGTATACCCCCGCTTCGTCCCTCGTGATCGTGATTCCACAGGGGGCTGTGGACGAAGCGTTGCCGGACAATTGGGAATTGTAGCAGCGGACGACGTATTTATCCGCCGGGAGAAACGGATTTATGGTGGCCATTGCCTTGACGAAGCCGCCCTTGTCGAGTTTCTGCGTTGCATTGCCATCGGCATGCAAGGCCGTTTCTCCGGCGGTGCTCCACGCATAAACGCCTGTGCCGCCAGCACCGGCCTGGCCAACAACCCCGACACCGCCCCTGGCCAGGGCGTGGCCATAGACAGCCGTTACCGTTTCCGCTGTCTCCACCTGCAGTTTGGCCTCCGGGGCTGTTGTCCCGATGCCGACCCTTCCTGATGTGGTGACGGCAAGGCCGTTGGCGGCAGACGGAGGCACCACGCCCGTGCTGGCCACCAGTTTGAGGACGGAGCCATCGAACCGGAGATCCGCCCGGTTGCCGGCGTTCGGGGTGATGGACAGGCCCAGTTCCGCATTGGGAGTGCCGAAT
>JBIKWS010000251.1:0-5882 GCA_044356195.1 Cyanophyceae cyanobacterium | reverse complement strand
CGTGCCGCCTTCGGGCGTGAGCGATCCGACCTGGTCGGCGAGGGCACCGGCCTGGTGGCCCGGGATGCCGTCGGCAGCGAGGTGCGCGGTGCGGGCGAAGGTGACGACGCTGATGCGGTCCTGGGGTTGGAGTTGGCTGGCCAGGATCCGGAGGCACTCGTGGCGGATGCGGACGCGGTCGGCCCGTTCCATGGAGCCGGAGTTGTCAACGAGGAGGACGATGTTGAGGGGCTTGGTGGCTTCGCGGCCGGTGGCGGCGGTCTTGATCGAGAAGCGGAGCAGGTCGCGGTTGTGGGCGAAGGCATCGCGGGAGCGTTCCCAGGCGAAGGCAACCGGGGCGGTGCCGGCGGGCATCGGATCGCGGTAGTCGAAGGCGTTGATGAACTCCTCGGTGCGGATGGATCCGGGCGCGGGCAGGGCACCCTGTTCGAGGCTGGCGGCCGCGAGTTGGAAGGAGACGTCGCTGACGTTGAGGGAGAAGGTCGAGAACGGGTCGGTGGCGGTCTGGACCTCGGGTTGGGGAACAGGCGCGGGCGGGGTGGGCGGCGGGACGGGTTGGTCGCCATCGGCATCCATGTCGGCCTTGGCCTTGGCCGCGATCTCGAGCAGAGAGAGCTTTGTTCTGGCACCTTCCTGAACGACGAGACCGCCGAGCGTCTTGTCCTTGGCCGCGTCCTCGGGCTTCCGTGAGGTGACGTCGCCAGCAACGGTCTGCGGCTTGGCTTCCACATCGGGGACACTGAAGACTTCGACGGCGTCGATCCTGGATTTGGGCGCGACGGATCGGTCGACGAAATCGAATCGTGTGGCGAGTTGGACTTCCCCGAGTTCGCGGTTCTCCGCCAGGCCGTTCTTGGCGAGGCGTTCTGCAAGGGCTGGAAGTTCGGTGGACTTCCCGGCAGGTGCGACCACTCCGAAGTCGTCCGTCCCGCGAAGCTCGACAGGCGGGTTGGCATTGCCGAAGCCGAGTTGAACGGGGGCGTTGGCGGTCGCGAAGTTCCTCGAGAACCGTGTTTCGTCCTCTGAACTGCTGCCGCGTTCACTCTTCCGGGCCATCTCCTCGAGGCGGACGGCCCTGGGCAGGGGTTGGGAAGCGGGTTGGGCCGTTCCGGACTGAAACTTCCAATGTTGGTTTGCGGCGGCTTTCGAGCCCGGGTCGGCGGGTTGGGCCAATGATCCGTCGTTGAATCGGGGAGAACCGCCCCCGCCTCCGAATCCGCCGGCGCCCCCGGCCGTGAACTCGGCATACAGGGCTGGCGACTGCTCCTTCTTTGCGTCGGAGGCCTCTTGCAAGGCCTGGGGACGCCCGGCCTCCCGGCCATTGCTGGCGGAAAGGTCCTCCAGCGTGTCGACGGTGCCGTTCGCCACCTGAAGGCCGCGCTTGCCGCTAGCGGGGGCCTTGTCGAACAGGGCTCCGACGAGGGGCGAATTACCCTGAACGACCCCACCTGCCCCGGCGGTGGCTCCCGTGACTTCGATCGCTGTGGAATCGGCGAGGGCGGCAGCCGCGGGTTGGTCTTCGGCGGTGCTCAACCGTCTGAGGACACGTTGGGCGAGCCTGGCTTCCTGGCCGACCTTTTCCCGGGAGGCGTCGAGTCGGTTGTCCTTCGCCTTGGATCGCGAGCGGGCGTCATCGGCCTCGGTCGCGCCAGTGCCCTGGGCGAAGTAGTAGGCTCGAAGCTCGTCGCGGGTCGCGGGGGCGGCGGGAGTGGGCGTAGGCGCGGCGACCGGGCCCGAGGCGGGGATGGGAGTGATGGACGCCGGAGCGTTGACGGAAAGCGCGGAGCTCGAAGCGGGGGCGCTTTGCCTCCGGAGTTCGAGCCGTTGTTCGGCCGCATTGCCGTTGGATTCCTGCCAGGCGAACAGCCTTCGGAAGCGGTCCCCGCCTTCCATGGGTGCGGACGCGAACTGCCGGGCTTCGTCGCGCCGGAAGAGTCGGACTCCGCCCGCCGTCGCGAGGAGGACCACCAGCATCGCGGCGATGGCGAGCCATTCGCGGCGATTGGACGTGCGGCGGGAGGCGGATCCGGCAGACGGCGCGGCGGTGGGAAGGGGGATGATGTCCGGTTGGGGAGGAGCGGCCGGGGTGCGGAGCTTCGCGAGCAGTTGGTCGCGTCGGGCGGGGTCGAGGCGCGGGGCGTTGGGTCGGGGGAGTTCCTTGGCTTGCGGCGGGCGGGTGGCTTCGCGGGTGAGTTCGATGGCGATGCGCAGGCGATCGTGCAGGGTGCGCAGGGCGGGGTCGGCCTCGATCCGGGCGCGGAGACTGGCGGCTTCAGCGGCGGACAGTTCGCCGAGGAGCAGGGCGGTGACCTGGACTTCGAGGGCGTCGTGGTCGGGCATGGAATCGCCGGGTGCGGAGGAGGGAGGGTTGGGATTCATGGCACGAGTCCGGTGCGGGCGAGTTCGGAGCCGAGGGCCTTGAGGGCGTGGTGGAGGAGGTATCCCACGTGGCCGGTGCCGAGACCGGTCCGTTCGGCGATTTCCTTGTAGGAGAGGTCTTCCTCGAATTTCAGTCGGACGACTTCGCGGCTGCGGGGATCGAGGGTGGCGAGGCTGAGGTGGACGAGGCCGATGCCTTCGAGGCGGATGATCTGGGCGTCGGGGAGGGCGTCGGGATCGGATTGGGGTTGGTGGGAGAAGGTGGGGGAATCATCGGAGGCGTCGTGGGGGATGGGTTCGAGGGGGATGACGCGGGAGGATTGGCGGAGGTGGTTGATGGCGAGGTTGTGGGCGGTGCGGTAGAGCCAGCGGCGCGGTTCGCGGACGTCGGAGAACTGGGCGTGCAACCTCATGAAGGATTCCTGGACGATGTCCTGGGCGGAGTCGCGGTCGCCGAGGAGGCGCAGGGCGTAGGCGAGCAGGGGCGATTCGAGCGAGGAAAAGAGTTCCTCGATCGACTCGGGTGCAGCGCCTGATTCCTCGGGGCGGGCCACGGTCATTTGTCTTGAGACATCCTGTTTGCGGGCTGGCTTTGTCTTCACCCGGCGACAACGGGTCACCGGACTTCGCATGTACGACACGCCGTGCGGGAGTTCCTTAGAAGATTGGACGGATTTCTTTTGAGGGGGATGCGTTCGCGGTGAGATCGGAGGCAAGGCTAACCTCCGGGGCTGTCAGGATGCCAACAAAGGGTTTGATTCGGGTTGTACCGGGGTGGCCGGACGCGGGGCGTTGCGCGAAGGTGGCCCCGTTGGAAAACCTATGAAAACAAATCTCGGAACTGTGGATCGGATCGTTCGCATCGTGGTGGGCTTGGCCGTGGTGGCCGCGGGTGCGTACTACCAGAGTTGGTGGGCGCTCGTGGGTTTGGTGCCGCTGGGCACCGGATTGGTTGGATTCTGCCCCGCGTATTGCCCGCTGGGTTTGAAGACCTGCGGCAAGGAAGGGTGCAAGTAGCCTGCAGGAGGGTCGGGGTGGCGACGTCCTCGTCGCCTTGCAAGGCTGTTCGCCATGGCGATGAGGACATCGCCTCCCCGTTTCGGGAGAAGACCTGACGAAGGAAGGGTCGCCATGGGGGCTGCCGCGGCGCTAGGGTGGATCGTGTTGAAAACCTCCGCACCATCCGACTGCGGGTGGTTCAGTCCCTCTGACGTCCATGAGCTCGCCTGACAAGGATACTCCCGGATCCGAGTCGCCGCCGGTTCCTGCGGCACCCCCGGGAGTTTTGCGCGCGGACATCGATCCCGCGGCGCACGCCGTGACGATCGACTTCGACCCGAAGGTCATCTCCGACGATGGCGTGCGGAAGGTCGCGGAGCAGTGGGCTCCGCTGGGGCATCAGCAGTACTGCAAGACCTTGTTGCACCTCGCGGGCCGGGCTTCCGGGGCGGCTGAGGAACGCATCGAGCAGAAGGCCCAGCAGATCCCCGGCATCCGGCGTGCGCGGGCCACCTTTCTCGGGGGTGTGATGACCGTCACGTTCGATGATGCCACGTTGACGGAGTCCGAGGTCATCGATCGGGTGCGGTCCACCGGAGCCTCGGTGGAGAAGTTCAAGGGTGGGGCGGTCGCAGCGCCCCGAACAGCGGGGGAATGGCTTCGGCACTGGTTCACTGGCGAGCGACTGGAGGCGGTGTTCACGGTGTTGACGCTGGTCTTCATGATCGCCGGGTGGGCGACGTCCAAGGTCAGCGGGGTCTGGTCGATTGGATTCTATGCGGCGGCGTATCTGACGGGCGGGTGGTTCGGGGTTCAGGCGGGCTGGCATTCGCTGCGGCAATGGACGATCGACGTGGACCTGCTGATGGTGTTGGCCGCGATCGGCGCGGCCGTGGTGAACGCACCGTTCGAGGGTGCGATGCTGTTGTTCCTCTTCTCGCTGTCGAACGTCCTTCAGGCCTACGCCATTGATCGCACGCGCAAGGCGATCCAGTCGCTGATGAAGCTCCGGCCGGAAACGGCCCTGGTCCGTCGCGACGGAGCCACGGTGTCGTTGCCGGTGGGCGAACTGATCGTGGGGGATGTGCTGGTCGTGCGGCCCGGGGAAAGCATCGCGCTCGACAGCGTGATCATCGAGGGCAGCAGTGCGGTGGATCAGGCGTCGTTGACGGGGGAATCCATGCCGGTAGCGCGAACGGTCGGGGATCCCGTGTTCGCGGGGACGATCAACCAGACGGGTGGGTTGGAGGTCCGGGTGACGAAGTTGGCGAAGGATTCGACGATCGAGAAGTTGGTGCGGATGGTGGAGGAGGCGCAGACCGAGAAGGCCGACACGCAGCGATTCCTGGATCGTGCGGAGCAGTTCTATGCGGTGGGGGTGCTGTTGTTCACGCTGGGGCTGATCCTCGTTCCGATCCTGTTCCTGGAGGAATCGTTCCGGACGGCCTTCTACCGGGCGATGACGGTGATGGTGGTCGCGTCGCCGTGTGCCCTGATCATCAGCACGCCGGCGTCGATCCTGTCGGCGATTGGCGGCGCGGCGCGGCGCGGGGTGTTGTTCAAGGGCGGTGTTCATCTGGAGCGCGCGGCGACGATCAAGGTGGTGGCCTTCGACAAGACGGGGACGTTGACCGAGGGAAAACCGCGCGTGACCGACATGATCGTCGGGGAACGTGTGGTGCCGTTTGTGGGTCTCGTGCCTCCACGTGGCGTGGATGGGGTAACGCCGGATGGGGGCACCCGGCCTTCAGTTGGAGGCCACGTGCCCTCACGTGGCGTGGATGCAGAAGCTCTGGAACTGCTGAGGTTGGTGGGCGCGGTGGAGTTGAAATCGGAGCACCCGCTGGCCCAGGCGATCGTGACGGAATGCCGGGCGCGTGGTGTGGCGCTGGTGGATGCCGCAGGATTCCAATCCGTCTCCGGAAAGGGGGCGAGCGCCCTGGTGGATGGCCGTCGGATCGCGGTGGGCAACGCCCGATACTTTGACGCACTGAAGCTCTCCTTGCCGGAGGCCTTTGCCCGGGAGGTGGCCCAGTTGCAGGACGCGGGAAAGACCGTCGTCATCGTGGGCGAACTCGACGAGGCCCACGATTCCGCGAAGTTCCTCGGGGCCGTTGCGATTGCCGATGTGCTCCGTGCCGATGCTCCGGAGGTCATCCGCCAGTTGAAGGCGGACGGGATCACGAAGGTGGTGATGTTGACCGGCGACAATACCCGGGTCGCCCAGGCGATCGGTCGTCAGGCGGGCGTGGACGAGGTCCATGCGGACCTCCTGCCCGAGGACAAGGTGCGGGTGATCAAGGAACTGAAGAACCTCGGTCCGGTGGCCATGGTCGGGGATGGCGTGAACGACGCGCCGGCCCTGGCGACGGCGACCGTGGGCGTGGCGATGGGCGCGGCCGGGACGGATGTGGCGATGGAGACGGCGGATGTCGTGCTGATGAGCGACAACCTGAAGAACATCGTGTTCGCGCTCGCATTGAGCCGACGGGCGCGGACGATCA
>JBIKWS010000250.1:0-5890 GCA_044356195.1 Cyanophyceae cyanobacterium | reverse complement strand
GCACGGGATGCTCTGGGTCGGGCTTGGAGGCATTCCCTCGATGTACTTCGGTCAGACCGACGGCTTCAACCGCCTCGGCTTCTACCACGGTGCCGCGGGAGCCACCCCCTTTGTGCCCGGTGCCGCCCCGAGCGTGGATGCCGGCGACCTTCTGACGGCCGAGCGTTACGGCCAACGCATCGCGACCCTCGCCGCCAGCTACACGCCACCGGCCGCGTCCTGAACGTTCTCAGGGGTGATCGCAGCAGACCCCCGCGGCCAGATCGGGGCTGAGGTAGGGAATGCCGAGCGAAAGGCCGCGCAATACCAACAGGACCCCAACCACCCCGAGCGACACCGGAATCAGCCGTTGCAGGCGCAACCGCAGCCCAAACGGCAATACCTGTCCGCCGAGGCTCAGCCCCAGCATCATGGGTACTGTTCCCAGACCAAAGAGGGCCATATAGGAAACACCGAAGGTCACGGAGCCCATGGCCGCGGCTCCCAGGCACGCCGCGTACACCAGTCCGCAGGGCAACAGACCATTGACCATGCCCAGGCCGACCAGCGACCCCATCGTGCCCTGCTTCAACCACCACCCCAACCATCCCTTCACGCGTTGGACCCATCGGTTCAGCGGGGCCGCGGCTCCCGCCCATACCGAGATGCCGAGTCCGGACAGGATCAACACGCCGGCACCGATCGACACCCACCGCTGGATCCCAGCCAGCGCCAGCGACCGCCCCAGCAACCCGAACAACGCGCCCAACAACATGTAGGTCGTGATCCGGCCTGCCTGGTAAAGCGCACGACCGACCACAAAGCCCGTCATGCCGCGTCCCGGATGGGGCAGCGCGAGAGCCAACGGCCCACACATGCCGGCGCAGTGCATGCTTCCCGCGAGACCGAGGATGAACGCAGTCCAGACCATGGCGTGGATTCCGTTCAGCGATTCGACGGCCGCACAAAGGTGTCGTCCATGGCGTATTCCTTCCCACTCGTCGTCCACCGAACCCGGACCCGCCACAGCCCCGGACCCAAATCGCCTATTTCCGCTTTCTGGACGCCCTCCGCCGACGGTTTAAGCGGGATCACGCGATCCTGGCCCGCATCCGAAGGCCGATAGAACTGGATGGTTCCCGCGGTCAGTGCCGACGCGTGGGCCGCCGGAATCAACACTTCCAGCGTGCCACGTACCGAATCCGCGGCGATGCGCGCCGCCGCGCCCAACGACCGTGTCCGCTCCAAACGGTCGAACTGCACCTGATACCGGATTTCCTCCTCGTAATAGTCGGGTCGGACCAGGTCCATCTGCTGCCGCACCGCAAAGGTGATGAACGCCGCAATGCAGGAGACGAACACGAAGAGGAAGGCCGCGATGCCCACAGGCCAGGGCTCCCACCGGGGTTTGGAGGGAGTGGCCACCGGAATACCGGAGACGGACGATACGGGAAGAATACGAGTCGACATGATGATTGGACCTTTTGGAATTTCAGTTGGCGGCGCCGGGTCCGACAAAGACGGACTTCACGGTTTCAAGCAGGCGTCCGTTGGAAAAGACGCCGATCTCAAGAGGTGTCCGTCGTCCTGCGAGGTGCTTGGGATCCATCTCCACAAGAATCGAACGTTCCCCAAGCTTCTCCTTGGGAACGACCCAGCCTTCGCCACCCATGACCTGGATCTTGCCCTCCACGTTCTGCAGACGGAACTCGACGGGGATGTCGTGTGAGGTCTTGTTGACGACCTTCACGGTGTAGAGGTTGCTCAACCGGCCACCGGCCTGTTGCTGGAACAATCCGCCGGGCGCACGCAGCAACATCGTCTCCACGTCACTGCGTGTGAACACGAGGAACGCCAACAGACAGCCGAGCGCGGTGAGCAGCACCGAGTACCCGATCATGCGCGGCGTCACCCGCAGTGGCTCCTGCTTCTGGATCCCGTTCAACGACGCATAACGCACCAATCCACGCGGACGGCCGATCTTGTCCATGATCGTGTCGCACGCATCGATGCAGGCGGTGCAGTTCACGCACTCCATCTGCACACCATTGCGGATGTCGATCCCGGTGGGACACACCGCGACGCATTGGCGGCAATTGATGCAGTCGCCGAGGCCTTCCGCCTTCCGTGCGGCGACGTCCTGCCCCTTCTTCAACGCGGCCCGGCCCTCACCGCGCTTGTTGTCATAGGCGACGACGATCGTGTTCTCGTCGAGCAACGCCGACTGGAAGCGGCCGTACGGGCAGATGAACGTGCAGGCCTGTTCGCGGAACCGGGCGAAGATCCCATAGAACAGCAGCGAGAAAAGGAACATGAACGTCAGCCCGGTGACGTGCGCCCGGGGATCGTCCCGGATGATCTGGAGCAGCGCATCACTGCCGATGATGTAGCTCAGGAGGGTGTTCCCCACGACAAACGAAAGCCCAAAGAAAACCCCGTGCTTCACCATTTTGCGGACAATCTTGTCCCGATTCCACGGCCCCGCGTCCCGGGCCTTGGCCACGGGACCATCACCTTCGATGAGGTATTCCAGCTTCCGGAAAACCATTTCCATCATGACCGTCTGAGGACACGCCCAACCGCACCACAACCTCCCGAACGCCGTCGTGAAAATGATGATGCAGGTGAAGAACACGAGCATGGACACCGCGAAGATCACCGTGTCCTCCGGCCAGAAGATCTGACCGAGGATCGAGAACTTGCGCTGGATAATGTTGATCATCAGCAAGGGGTTGCCCTGGATCCGGACAAAGGGTCCCGCAAACATCACCGCCAGCAACAACCACGCAAACCACGTCCGGTATTGCGTCATCCGTCCTGACGGCTTCTTGGGGTACAACCATCGCCGGCTTCCGTCCTTCTCCGCCGTCGCCAGATGATCCCGGAAGTCCTCCCACTTGATTTCCTGGGCCGCCGAATGGCCCTCGGCCCCGTGGGCCTCCGCCTCCCCTTTGCTTGCACCGTTCATGGCAACATCCTCGCTGCTTCAATGGATCCCGATACACGTCCAACTCCAAACCCACACCGTTTCTTGGCCTACCCTTTCGGTTCGTAGTCGACGACGTCAGGAGGCGATGGAAAGGACTTGTCACGTCCTGGAATCTGGGATCTGGAGACTGGCATCTGCCCTCCTCCATGGGCCCCAACGAAGAGTTCCCAGCAACCAGCGCTGAGCACTGGCTACTGGGAACGGGCATCTCCCAATCACGGCACAAGGCGGTGAACCCTGCCCCCACCCCGCGGGAGCCCTATTCGAACTCGCTCGGCTTCTCCGGCTGCTGCTCATTCTCGGGCAGCTTCGGATTGGGCGGCTTGGTCCCACGCAGCGTATGGATGTGCGAAGCCACGGCGTAGATCTCCTCCGGCTTTAGCATGTCCTTCCAGGCAAGCATCCCCTTCACGGGAACCCCATGGACGATGATCTTGAGGTTGTCCGCGAACTTCGGGCCGTGGATCCAATAGTCATCGCACAGATTGGGTCCGACCAACCCGCCACCGTCCGGGCGATGGCACGGCGAACAATAGGTGTCATAGGTGACCTTGCCACGAGCGAGGACAACCGTGTCCTTGGACGGTTCCATGCTGCCCAGGCTGGCCTCGAACTTGGCCTGCGCCTCGTGCTTGAGCTTCTCGCCGATGGCCGCCTCCTCGGCGTACTCAGCGGCCTGGAGCTTCCCGGCGTTGAACACGTGGTAATACAGCATGTAGCCGAACGCGTGGATGCAGCAGAAGACGAACATCCACACCCACCAACGCGGCAGGTTGTTGTCGAGTTCCTTGATCCCGTCTGCCTCGTGGTCGAGCAGCAGCGGGTCCTTTGGTTCCTGTGAATCATTCATGGCGGGCCTCCGGGGTCTGTACAGTTGAGTTGCTGGGTGTGCTGTCCTCGGCGAGCGGCAAGGCGCCCATGCTCTGGAGGAACGGCCGGCGGAGGCGGAAAGCCCACCACATGGCCACACCAAAGACGGTGAAGAACAGGAGTACCGAGATGACGCCGTACATGCCGACGCCTCCGATCTCCAACAATGCGTCCCTGATCATCTGTTTCCTTGTTTGAGGGTTCGAGGTTCAGGGTTGGGCAGCGGCCACGGCGGGTGTTCCCGCAGCCGGGGCCAGCTTGATGTCGGTTCCCAACCGTTGCAGGTAGGCGATCAACGCGATGATCTCGCGATCCGGCCTCGCATCCGCCACAGCACCTGTCTTCAGGTTGGTGACGATCTTGGCCGCCTGGGCCTCGGCATCCTTGATCGCCGTGGCCTCGAAGCCCTCGGGATATGGAACCCCGACCTTCCGCAGCGCACCGATCCGCGCCGGCAACGAATTGAGATCGAGCTTCTGGGTCAGCAACCACGGATAACGCGGCATGATCGAACCCGGGGAGGTCGTCCGCGGATCCTCCATGTGATTGTAATGCCACGCATCGGGGTATTTGCCGCCCTCGCGATGAAGGTCTGGTCCGGTGCGCTTTGAACCCCAGAGGAACGGATGATCGTATACGAACTCGCCCGCCTTGGAGTACTCCCCGTAACGCTCGGTCTCCGAACGAAACGGACGGATCATCTGCGAATGGCAACCCACGCAGCCTTCGCGGATATAGAGGTCACGACCCACCACCTCGAGCGGCGTATAGGGTTTGACCGTGGAGATCGTCGGCACGTTGGACTTCACCAGGTAGAGCGGGATGATCTCCACGAGGCCGCCGATCAGGATCGCGACCGTTGCGCCCACCGTCAGGATGAGGGGCTTGGACTCCAGCCATCGGTGGCCGGTGCCCGCGGGATGCGCCGCATCGACCTCCGGGGTGAGGGCAGCAGCCTGCGCCTCGACATCGGGCACGAACTTGCCGCTCTTCGCCGTCTTGTAGAGGTTGTACGCCATCAACACGGTGCCGACGATGAACAACAGTCCACCGATGGCGCGCATGCGGTACATCGGCACCAGTTGGAGCACGGTCTCCAGGAAGTTCGGGTATTGGAGGAAGCCGTCGGCGGTGAATTGCTTCCACATCAGGCCCTGCGTGATGCCCGCCCAATACATCGGCACCGCATAGAACATCATGCCAAGGATGCCGATCCAGAAGTGGTAGTTGGCCAGCTTGATGGACCAGAGCTTGGTCTCATACATCTTCGGGAACAGCCAGTAGAGCATCGAGAACGTCAGGAATCCGTTCCATCCCAGCGCACCCGTGTGCACATGGGCGATGGTCCAGTCGGTGTAATGCGATAGCGAGTTGACGCTCTTGATGGAGAGCATCGGCCCTTCCAGCGTGGACATGCCGTACGCGGTCACCGCCACGACCATGAACTTCAGCATGGGTTCCTGGCGGACCTTGTCCCAGGCGCCACGCAGCGTGAGCAGACCGTTCAGCATGCCGCCCCAGGACGGAGCCACCAGCATCACCGAGAACACCATGCCCAGCGACTGCGCCCAGTCCGGCAACGCGCTATAGAGCAAATGGTGGGGTCCCGCCCAGATATAGAGGAAGATCAGCGCCCAGAAGTGGATGATCGACAGCCGGTACGAGAAAACGGGCCGGTTGGCGGCCTTCGGCAGGAAATAATACATCAGGCCCAGGTAGGGCGTGGTGAGGAAGAACGCGACGGCATTGTGCCCGTACCACCACTGCACCAGCGCATCCTGCACGCCGGCGTATATCGAGTAGCTCTTGAACAGTCCCGCCGGAATCGCCAGCGAGTTGGTGATGTGCAGCACCGCCACCGTGATCGACGTCGCGATGAAGAACCAGATCGCCACGTACAAGTGCTTCTCACGCCGCTTCGCGATCGTCCCAAACAGGTTGATCGAGAACACGACCCACACCAGCGCGATGGCGATGTCGATCGGCCATTCCAGCTCGGCGTATTCCTTGCTCGTCGTCAGGCCCAGCGGAAGAGTGATCGCCGCCGAGACG
>JBIKWS010000249.1:0-5910 GCA_044356195.1 Cyanophyceae cyanobacterium | reverse complement strand
CCCACCGTGAAACGGGGGCGCGGCGAACTCCGCGCCATCTCCACGAACACCGCCCGCGCCATCGCCGGCGTGAACTCCTTCGACGATAGCCCGTACCTTCCGCCGATCACTTTCGGTACCAACGCGAACGGAGCGATGCCCGCCTGATGTGCCGATGCCAGCGCCTGCATCACGTCGAGGTGCAACGGTTCCGCGCCGCTGCCGGGTTCCTTGGTCCGATCCAGCACCGCCACCGTCCGAACCGTCGATGGAAACACGCGCACAAAGCGCGCCACATCGAAAGGTCGGTACAACCGGACGCACACCATTCCCACGCGTTCCCCGTGGGCATTCAGATGATCCACGGTCGCGGCCACGGTTTCGGACGCAGAACCCATCACCACCACCACACGATCCGCATCAGCGGCCCCATGGTATTCGTACAGCGCCCACCGCCGCCCGGTAAGCCCCGCCAACTTCTCCAGCGTCGCTTCGAAGATTCCAGCGCATTGGTCGTGGTAAGGATTCGCCGCTTCCCGCGCCTGGAAGAACACGTCCGGATTCTGCGCGCTTCCGCGGATCACCGGATGATCCGGCGACAACCCACGCGCCCGGACCTCCACGATCCGTTCGGCATCCAGCATCGACCGGATGTCCTCGGTCGGGATCAGGTCGATCTTCGCGACTTCGTGCGACGTGCGGAACCCGTCGAAAAAGTGCAGTACCGGAACGCGACTCCGCAACGTCGCCGCGTGGGAAACCACCGCCAGATCCTGCGCCTCCTGGACGGAGGTCGCGCACAGCATCGCCCACCCGGAACCCCGCACCGACATCACGTCCGAATGATCCCCGAAGATCGACAACGCCTGCGTCGCGACCGATCGCGCCGCCACATGGATCACCGCCGGCAAGAGTTCCCCCGCGATCTTGAACAGGTTCGGGATCATCAGGAGCAAGCCCTGCGACGCGGTGAAGGTCGTCGCCAGCGATCCCGTCTGGAGCGCCCCGTGCACCGCCCCGGCGGCTCCGGCCTCCGATTGCATCTCGACCACCGCCGGCACGTCGCCCCAGCAATTCGGCTCGTGCTCGGCGGCCCAGGCATCCGCCCATTCGCCCATCGAGGACGCCGGCGTGATGGGATAGATGGCGATTAACTCGCTCGCGGCATACGCAACCCGGGCGACCGCCTCGTTTGCGTCCAGCGTGGCAGGATTCTTCATGATGTGTGTCTCCAGAAATTCGTGAGTTCGAGCTTCACCAACAACCCGCCCCGAGTGCTGGCCGTGGCAGGTCTTCATCCGCAATCGCACTGCCGTGCAGCACCACGCGTCCATCGAGCGCGAGGATCCTTCCCGGTGCGGCTACCAGCGGGTTGATGTCCACTTCCGCAATCCGCCGGTGACGGCACACCAGCGCTGCAAACCGCGAGAGCAAGCCGTCCAGGAAGTCGAGATCCACCGCGCGCTCCCCGCGCAATCCCTGCAACGCCCGGTTCACCAAGGTCCGCTCGCGCCACCGCCGCGCCAGCTCCCCTCCCAACGGCGGCAATTCCAACGCCGTGTCCCGGTACACCTCCACCCACTTCCCGCCGCTGCCGAACATCATCACCGGCCCGAACTGTGGATCCACCGTCGAACCCAGGATCAATTCGTGCCCGCCCGGTGGGACCATCGGTTGAACCGTCACGCCATCAAACGCCCCAAGCCCCACGCATCCCTCCACCGACTCCCGGATCTGCCGGAAGGCCGCGCGAACCGCATCCACACCCATGATCCCAAGTCGCACGCCACCGACATCGGATTTGTGCGTCACCGTCTTTGACAGCAGCTTCACCGCCACCGGAAACCCCAGCGCCTCGGCAGCGGCCACCGCTTCTTCCGCCGTCGCCGCCGCGCGGGTTTCGCACACGGGAATCCCGTAAGCCGCCAACACGCGTTTCGACTCCACCTCCGTCATCAAGGTCCGGCCATCCTTGCGCACGGCAGCAATGATCGCCTCCACTTGTGCTTCCGCCCCGGCCGGGATCTCCTCCCTAGCGTCGCCCCGCCCTGCCCCGTCCTCCGCTGGCCGTCCTGCTGCCTGGCTCATCCTCACGAACGCCCGCGCCGCCGCGTCCGGATAATCAAAGGTCGGAATCCCGGCAGCATTCAAAACCTCACGCCCCGGCGTCACCACGCGCCCGCCCATCCAACTTGTCAGCACGGTTTTTTCCGAGGTCCGCGCCACCTCCGCAATCCGCTGCGCCACCGACGCCGGATCCGTCATGTGCTGCGGCGTCAGGATCACCAGCAGCCCATCATTCGCCGGATCCGCCAGCAACAGCGAGGCCGCTCGGGCATACCGTTCCGCGTCCGAATCCCCGAGGATGTCGACCGGGTTCCCGTGGCTCCACGGCCCAGGCAGGAACGCGTTCAATGCCGACATCGTCTCCGGGGACACCTCCGCCAACCGTCCGCCACTCCGCACCAGAAGGTCCGTGCTCAATGCTCCCGGCCCGCCGGCGTTCGTCAGGATCGCGAGGCGCGATCCACACGGGATCGGCTGTTTCGCCAATGCCTCCGCCACGTTGAACAACTCCCCGATCGTCTCCACCCGCAGCACTCCCGCCCGACGGAACGCCGCTTCAAGAACCGCATCGCTTCCCGTCATCGCACCCGTGTGCGACGCCGCCGCCCGGGACGCCGCCTCCGTGCGCCCCACCTTCAATGCAATGACCGGCTTCGACGCTGCTGCCGCCCGCGCCGCCGAAACAAAGGCCGCCGCGTCGCCCACCGATTCGAGGTAACACACGATGCTGTGTGTCGCCGGATCGTCCGCGAAGTACCGCAGCAATTCCCCCCACCCGACATCTGACATCGACCCCAGCGACACAAACGCGCTGAACCCGACGTTCTCGCGAAGGCTCCAGTCCAGCAGCGCCGTGCACAGCGCGCCCGACTGGCTCAGGAACGCCACATGCCCCGTGCCGGCCATCCCGGTCGCGAACGTCGCGTTGAAGCCTGAATGCGGGCTCATCACCCCCAGGCAATTTGGCCCGATCAACCGGACGCCCACCTCCCGCGCCGCTTCGAGGGTCTCGAGTTCCAGCGCCTTCCCGGCTTCACCGGCTTCCTTGAACCCCGCCGAGATCACAATTACCGAGCCGATCCCGCGCGCCCCAGCCTCGCGGACCAATCCCGGAACGCTGGCCGCCGGCGTCGCGATGACCGCGACATCCAATCCGTCGGGAAGATCCGCGAAACGCCGCACCGCCGACCGTCCCATCACCGTCGTCTGGGTGGGATGCACCACATGGACCGGTCCCGGAAATGCGGCGAGGTTCTCCAGCACCGCACGTCCCACCGTCCCCATCCGGTCCGTGCCGCCCACCACCGCGACCCCGGAAGGTTCGAAGAAGGCCCCGATTTCACCCTGCGATCGGGAACGGCGCGCCAAGGGCGCACGGATAACATCCACACTGCGGACAAGCGTCGGGGGTTCCATGGACACCAAACGTGCCCACCCCGCGCCAATCCACGCTTCGCCCCGCTTGGGAAACCACCCTCAATTCTTGGCCACGCCCGCACCCGATCCCACCACGTCGGACCACGCCGCTCCCGCCAACCGCTCGCGCAATCCAGTCACCAGCGCGCTCGGCAGCGACGGCCCCTCGTAGACCAATCCTGAGTACACCTGGAGCAGCGTGGCACCCGCCAACACCTTTTCCCACGCGTCGTCGACCGTCGATATCCCACCCACCCCGATGATCGGCACGCGACCCGCCGTCTGCCGGTACAGGTGCCGGATCACCTCGGTGCTGCGCTCCCGGACGGGTCGCCCGCTGAGGCCGCCCGTCTCGCGATACACCCAGCGGGCCACCGGATCCGGGGTCGCCGGACGCGCAATCGTGGTGTTCGTGGCCACCAATCCCGCCAGGGCGCGCGGGGCCACCAGCGACACCACATCATCGAGCGCATCCCAGGTCAGGTCCGGGGCCACCTTGACCAGGATCGGCTTCAAGCGCGCCCCGCCCCCCGCCATGCGTTGCTCCGCCGCATTCACCTCCTGCAACGCCGCCAGGATCTCGTCGAGGGCCGACTTGTCCTGCAATTGCCGCAGGTTCGGCGTGTTCGGCGAACTGACGTTCACCACGAAGAAGTCCGCCAGGCCCCACAGCTTCCGGAACGAATACGCGTAATCCGACGCCGCCTCGCCCAGGGGCGTCACCTTCGATTTGCCGAGGTTCACGCCCACCGGATGCGACGGCCATCGGCCACGCGCATGCCACCGCGCCAACCGCTCCGCCAGGATGTCCGCGCCCGGATTGTTGAAGCCCATCCGGTTCAACAGGGCCTCCTCCGCCGGGGCCCGGAACATCCGAGGCTCCGGATTTCCGGACTGACCATGCCGCGTGACGCCGCCCAGCTCGCTGAATCCGAAACCCATCGACTCCCACGCCGGCACCGCCACCGCGCCCTTGTCCATGCCGGCCGCCAGTCCCACCGGATTCGGAAACCGGAGCCCGAACGCTTCCACCGGCAATCCAGGGGTGTTGAACCACCCCGCCATCGCCGAACACAACTCCCGGCTCGCGCTCATCCACGCCAACCCCTGCAACGTACGGTTGTGCACGCGCTCCGAGTCCTGCAGGAACAGCAACGGCCGAATCCAATTCCGATAATACCAGCTCACCGGCCGCGGAGACTCCCCGATCCACCCGCAGGTGCAAGCTCGGGCTCGGGAAGTTCCTCCGTAAGGGCGCATCTTGACCCAGCCCCCGCATGGAACGGGGTGGCGACGTCCTCGTCGCCGTTCCAAAGCCATTCCCAATGGCGATGAGGACATCGCCGCCCCGAAGCCTTTCCAAAAGGGGGCAGTGTCCAGATGCGCCCCTCCCAATCGTAGCCGCCGACGTCAGGAGGCGTGGGTACAAGGAGTTCCCAGTCCCTAGAAACCAGTTCCCAGTCCATCCCAATCGCAGCCGCTGACGTCAGGAGGCGTCGGTGAAAGGAGTTCCCGTACCCCCAAAAAACTGGCGCGCCCGATTGGATTCGAACCAATGACCGTCCGCTTAGAAGGCGGATGCTCTATCCAGCTGAGCTACGGGCGCCCCGAAAACCGGAGTCTGTCTAGGCGTCCGCACCCGGTTCGGCAATCCCATTTCCGGGACCCACCCCATTGAACAGTCCGTCTTTGTTCGAGTCCGAGGCTGGACTTGTCGGCATCGGGCTTGCTTGGGTAGCAGGGACCGGTCCGCCGGCCATTGCTATGTCGAACCCCTCCACGGAATTGAAGTCGCAGATCGGAGCCGCCGCCGAACACCTCAAGCAGGTGCGCACCGAAATGGCCAAGGTCATCGTCGGCCAGACCGCCCTCGTCGAACGGCTCCTCGTCGGCCTGGTCGCCCGCGGCCACATCCTCCTCGAAGGCCTTCCCGGTCTCGCCAAGACCGCCTCGGTCAGCGCCCTCGCCCGCGCCACCCATTGCCAGTTCTCCCGGATCCAGTTCACCCCGGATCTGCTCCCCGGCGACATCACCGGTTCCCTGATCTACGACCCGGTCAAGGGCACCTACGCCACCCGCACCGGCCCGATCTTCGCCAACCTCGTCCTCGCCGACGAAATCAACCGCGCCCCCTCCAAGGTCCAGTCCGCCCTGCTCGAAGCCATGCAGGAACGCCAGGTCACCATCGGCGACAAGACCTGGCCCCTGCCCGAACCCTTCCTCGTCCTCGCCACCCAGAACCCCATCGAACAGGAGGGCACCTACCCGCTCCCCGAGGCGCAGATGGATCGGTTCATGCTCAAGGTCGTCGTCGGCTACCCGTCCGCCACCGAGGAACTCCAGATCCTCGACCGCATGGCCACCACCAAGCCGAGCTTCGCCCTCGATTCTGTCGTGTCCCCGGCCGAGATCGTCTCCTATCAGGCCCTCGTCAACCAGGTCCACGTC
>JBIKWS010000248.1:0-5919 GCA_044356195.1 Cyanophyceae cyanobacterium | reverse complement strand
AGAAAGGACGGTCGGTGCTCATCCGCGAATCCTTCGAGGAGGCGGAAGCCCACGTCCATCAACTCCAGGCCTACTCCCTTCAGGCAACCGTGGAACGGGACGATTCATGAAGCTCCTTTCCCGGGAACCCGGCCGCCTCGTCTTCCAACTCCGCGCCAGGGACCGCAACAGCCTCCGGGGAATCCTGCGCATGGGTTCGGAGTGCCGTCGCCGCCCCCCCCGGATCACGCGTGGCCCGGCATCGTTCATGCCGGAGGACTCGGAGGAAATGCTCCGCGAAGCCATCGGCCAGCAAATGGCAGAGGTCCAGCAGGGAGCCCTTGCCTGGCTTGAAGATCCCGCCCGCTGCATCGCTGGAAAAGGAGGCTTCGGCCTGACGCTTTCCGAGGGCGAGTTCGAGGCATTCCTCCAGGCTCTCAACAACGCCAAGATGGCCTTCTGGGAAACCCTCGGCTGTCCGGACGAGGATTCAGCCCCGCTCGACGAAACACGGCCCGAGGTGCAGGCCTTCGCCTTTGCCCTCGAGCTTTCCAACCAGTACATCGCCCACATCCTCGACTGCGTGTCGGGCGACACTGATTGACGGCCGTGCCTGCGCCCATCATCCCGATCCTTGGACCGTCCCTCCGGTTTCCACCGGCATCGGAAGCCCCTCGCCAGGGACTGGTGGCACTCGGCGGCGACCTTTCCGTGGAGCGGCTCCTGGCCGCCTATCGCTCCGGGATTTTCCCGTGGAGCGCTGCGCCCATCACCTGGTGGTCTCCGGATCCCCGAGCAATCTTCGAGTTTGACGACGTTCACGTGTCCCGAAGCCTGCGAAAGACCCTTCGCCGGGAGGTCTTCCGGACAACCCTGAACCAGTGCTTCGGCCAGGTCATCCGCGCCTGTGCCACCGCGCCGCGTCACGGCGACGACACCTGGATCTCGCCAGCCATCATCGAGGCCTACGATCGGCTCCATCGCGCGGGCTGGGCCCACAGCCTCGAGGTGTGGAAGGGCGACCAACTCGCGGGCGGCATCTACGGCGTCGGCATCGGTGGATTCTTCGCCGGCGAGTCCATGTTCCACCACGTCTCGGATGCTTCGAAGGTCGCCGTCGTCTGCCTGCTGGAGTATCTCCAGTCCCGCGGGTACGTGCTGTTCGATACCCAGATGCTCACGGAAACCACCCGATCCCTGGGGGCCGTGGAAATCACGCGGATCGCGTACCTCGAACGACTGAAGGCTGCAACGGATCTACCGGTCACCTTCGGGGCCCCTCCCGGGAATTCCGAGAACGCCAGCTGAGTAGCGTTGCCCCGTCCCGGGCTCTTCAAAACTCTGGCTTCGACCCCGGCCCGGAATTCCGCCAACCATCCCCGCATGTCTCACCGCCTCGAATCGTCCTGGACCAACCGTCTGCGCGATCTCGTTCCGTTTGGTCTGGGTCAGGACAAGCCCACCCACTTTCGGGACATGGCAACGATCCTCTGGCGCAATCGGGACAATCTCGGCTACGCGTGGAAGGTCATCACGCGCGGCGTCTGCGACGGCTGCGCACTGGGCGTGGCCGGCCTGCACGACTGGACGCTGTCCGGTCCGCACCTGTGCATGACGCGGTTGAATCTGCTCCGGCTGAATACCATGCCGGCACTCGACCCCGCACCCCTCGCGGATCTGGAAAGGTTCCGCAAGGACCTGGCGCGCCAGCGTGGTGCCGCCGAGGATGCCGGATGGGACAACGCCCAACTGCGCGAACTGGGACGCCTCCCCTACCCCATGCTCCGCGAGAAGGGCGCCCCCGGGTTCCGCCGCATCACCTGGGATGAGGCCAACGCCCGCCTGGGCCGACGCTTGCGGAACATCAATCCCCGCCGCCTCGCCTTCTTCGTCACCGCCCGCGGCGTCACCAACGAGGTCTATTACATGGCGCAGAAGGTCGCGCGCTTCCTTGGCACCAACCACGTCGACAACGCCGCCCGCCTTTGTCATGCGCCGTCCACCGGGGCCATGAAACACGCCCTCGGCGTCGCCGCCAGCACGTGCAGCTACAAGGACTGGTACGGCACCGACCTCATCGTGTTCTGGGGTTCCAATCCGGCGAACGACCAACCCGTCTCCACCAAGTACCTCCTCGAAGCCCGCGAACAAGGCACCCGCGTCGTCATCGTCAACCCGTACCTCGAACCCGGCATGCGCCGCTACTGGGTCCCCAGTTCGGCCGGCAGCGCCGTCTTCGGCACGCGCATGTCCGATTGGTGGTTCCCCGTCCGTCAGGGCGGCGACATCGCCTTCATCTACGGCGTCCTCAAGATCCTCCTCGACGAAGGCTGGCTCAACGACGCCTTCATCCGCGATCACACCCGCGGCTGGGACGAACTCGCCGCCGAGATCCGTCGCCTCGATTTCGCCGTCCTCGAACCCGCCGCCGGACTCCCTCGAGCTTCCATGCGCGAATTTGCCGAACTCCTTCACCGCAGTCGCAACGCCGTGTTCGTCTGGAGCATGGGCATCACCCAGCACGTCTACGGCGCGGACGCCGTCTCCATGGTGCTGAACCTCGGTCTCGCCCGCGGATACGTCGGACGCGAGAAGACCGGCCTCATGCCGATCCGCGGCCATTCGTCCGTCCAGGGCGGCGCGGAGATGGGCTGTTACTCCACCGCCCTCCCCGGCGGCAAACCCCTCACGCCTGCCAACCTCGCCGACCTTGCCGCGAAGTACGGCTTTCCCATCCCTGATTGGCCCGGCCTCACCTCGGTCGAGATGATCGAAGCCTCCGCCCGCGGCGAACTCGACGTGCTCTACTGCCTCGGTGGAAATTTCCTCCGAACCCTTCCCGATCCGGATCGCGTCGCCGAATCCCTTCGAAACGTCCCCGTGCGTGTTCACCAGGACATCGTCCTCGTCGACCAGATGATGGAGCCCGCGCGCGAGGAGGTCCTGCTCCTGCCCGCCAAGACCCGATACGAACAGGACGAAGGCGGCATCGAGACCACCACTGAACGCCGCATCGCCTTCTCTCCGGAATTGCCCCGCGTCGTCGGCGAAGCCCGAGCGGAATGGAAGATCCTTCGCGATCTCGCCGCCGCCGCCCACCCCGAACGCGCCCACCAGATCGGCGGCGAGGACGGCTGGAAGCTGCGCGAGGAAATCGCCCGGATCGTCCCCTTCTACGACGGCATCCAGAACCTCCGCGACACCGGCGATGCCATCCAGTACGGCGGCCAGCGCCTGTGCGACGGTGGTGCGTTCGCCACGCCCGACGGCCACGCTCACTTCCGCGTGGTTCCCCTGCCCCCGGAAAGCCTCGAACCCATCGGATTCCGGAAGGATGGCCAACCACCGCGCTTCCTCGTTTCAACGCGGCGCGGCAAGCAGTTCAACACACTCATCTACGCCGAAATCGATCCGCTCACCGGCGCGCCGCGGGACGCCATCTTCATCAGCCCCGAGGACGCAACCCGCCTGCACATCGTCCGGGGCGACCGCGTCCGACTGACCAGTCCTGCGGGCACCTATGTGGGCACCGCCTTCCTCGCCGAGATCGCGCCCGGAAACCTCCAGGTCCACTGGCCCGAGGGCAACGTCCTGCTTGCCGCTGGCCGCACCGATCCCATCGGCGGCGTGCCCGATTACAACGCCTGGGTCGAAGTCTCCCGCATCTGACCCGCTTTTTCAGTCGGGTCCCGCGCGCCCCTCCGCGTAGTCTCCGCGTCCGTGACGCCCAAGTTGGTCAGCGCTCTCGGATTGGTGGTGATGATCGCAATCGCGTGGCTGCTGTCGGAGCAGCGCCGGCGGTTTCCCTGGCGCGTGGTGGCGTGGGGCCTCGGTCTGCAATTCCTCTTCGCCTTCCTGATCCTGCGCACGACCCCGGGTAAGCAGATCTTCAATCGTTTCCAGGAAGCCATCTCGAAGTTCATCGGGTTCGCCGACCAAGGCAACGCCCTGATCTTTGGACCGCTCGCGAACCCGCCCCTGCTCGGCGAGAAGTTTGGACCCACCAACGGCCTCATCCTCGCGATCACCATCACCGGCACCATCATCCTCGTGTCGGCCGTGTCCTCCCTGCTCTACCACTACGGCATCCTCCAACTCATCGTGCGCTCCCTCGCGTGGGTCATGCGACGCGCCATGGGCACCAGCGGATCGGAGACGCTCGCCGCTGCCGCCAACATCTTCATGGGCCAGACCGAAGCGCCGCTCGTCATCAAGCCGTACCTCGCCCGCATGACCCGCTCCGAACTCCTCGCCATGATGACCGGCGGCATGGCCACCATCGCCGGCGGCGTCCTCGCCGCCTACGTCTCCTTCGGCATCGAGGCCGGACACCTCCTCACCGCTTCCGTGCTTTCCGCCCCAGCCTCGCTGCTCATCGCCAAGATCCTCATCCCGGAAACCGAAGTCTCCGAAACCGCCGGCAACACCCAGGCCCCCATCGAACGCGAAACCGTGAACGGCCTCGACGCCCTGTGCCACGGGGCCTCCGACGGCATGAAACTTTCCATCAACGTCATGGCCATGTTGATCGCCTTCACCGCCGTGATCGCCGCCGCCAACTGGATCCTGTCCTCCATACTCGCCCAGGTCGGCGTCGAGTCCGCAACGCCCATGCAGACCGCGCTGGGCTGGATCAACGCCCCCTTCGCCTGGGTCATGGGTGTTCCCTGGAAGGATTGCCAGACCGTCGGTGCCATCCTCGGCGAGCGGATCATCCTCAACGAATTCGTCGGCTACCTGAAACTCTCCCAACTCGGCGACACCCTCGACCCGCGTTCCCGCGTCCTCACCACCTACGCGCTCTGCGGGTTCGCCAACATCGCCAGCATCGCCATCCAGATCGGCGGCATCGGGGCCCTCGCCCCCTCCCGCCGACAGGACCTCGCTCGACTCGGCCTCCGATCCATGATCGGAGGCCTCCTCGCCTGCTACCTCACCGCCACCGTGGCCGGGATCTTCTCCTGACCCCCTCCCGAACGGGGCGGCGATGTCCTCATCGCCCTTTCCCATCACCCCTTCCGAACGGGGCGGCGATGTCCTCATCGCCTCTCCCCATCACCCCCTCCCGAACGGGGTGGCGATGTCCTCATCGCCCTTTCCCATCACCCCTTCCGAACGGGGTGGCGATGTCCTCATCGCCCCACCAAACCCCTTCCCTCAGATCCCCAGCTTCTGCAATTCCCGATCCAGCAGCATCTGGAACTCCTGCAGATCCTCCTGCGAGGGCCGATACCCGCGCACCGGCGGCACCATCCCGAACCGTCCCATCTGGTCCAGATACCACTGGGCCGACTGCCCATCGCTGAACTTGACCGTCCCACTGGTCAGCGTGCCCGGACGCGTCACGGTATCCACGGTGATGGAGACACCGCCTGCAGGCCCGTCGGGGGCCGCCCCGGGAGCCGGTGCACCAGCCGCATCGACCAGCCCGCCCGCGGGTGCTGGAGCCGCCGCCGGAGCGGGTGCCGCAGCCTTCGGCGGCTCCGGATCCTTGAGTTGGACCCGCAGGTCATCCACCAGCAAGCGCACCTCCATGTAGGTGCCCTTCAGCCCGAAATCCTTTTCCAGCCGCTTCTGGAATTCCGACAGCTTCATTCCGTCCTCCAGCCATCGGCGTGCTTCCTGTGCCTGTGCCTCCGTCAATTGCATGGCCGCCACGTTAGGAACCCCCCGCCCCGACCGCAAGACACCGCACACAGGATTAAACCCGGCGGACAGTCACCAGTTCCCTGTTGCTTGGCGCGGAGGCAAGGAGTCCGGATTATCATGATTCGAAACGGATCAGCCCGGGTCCCCAACTCCAACGGCGTTGTGTCCCTCCAGCCCAGGATTGGCCGAGGAACGAGGCCTATTCTGGGTCCACGACCCACATCCGATGCAACCGCAACGCGGTTGGGCCCTTGCCCCTGGACATCCTTCCAAACCCAGCCTCCCAACGCC
>JBIKWS010000247.1:0-5920 GCA_044356195.1 Cyanophyceae cyanobacterium | reverse complement strand
AACCTGCCCGGGGGAAGCATGGGGGGAAGTTCAAAGATTTCAGCTTCAAGTTTCAAGCCGGGAGGTGACATGGCAGTTCCCAGATTCCAGTTCCCAGATGACAGATGCCGGACAGGTCTTTCCAACGCCAACGGCGTTGCGGCCTATAGCCCAGGGTTGGTCCGAGGCACGAGGACAACCCTGGGAATTCCGATGGATGCCGACCCAACCGCAACGCGGTTGTGGCCATCGTGACGCGGAGATTCGTGGGCGTCGCAGTAATGAAGGGTCGAGGAAGCCACAACCGCGTTGCGGTTGGGTGTGGTCGGCATGTTGACCCAGGGTAGCCTCGCAAGCTCGGCGACCCTGGGCTGGGTGCCAGAATCCCGTTGGGATTCGACGGGAAACCGGGAACTGGGGCGTCAGGCCCCGACCTGGCGCTTGAGGCTTTCGCAGATGATGCGGGAAATGCGCTCGAGGGCGGACTGGTCGGGGCCTTCGAGGAGCAGGCGGACCTTGGGTTCGGTGCCGGAGTAGCGCAGGAGGACGCGACCACCCAGGGGCTTGAGTTCAGCTTCGGCCTTGGCGACGAGGTCCAGGACGTCTTCGAGTTCCTCGAAGGGGCGCTTCTCGCGGACCCGGACGTTGGAGACGAGCTGGGGGAAGCGCTTCCAGCAGTTGGCCATTTCCGAGAGCGGCTTCTGCTGGCTCTTCATGGCCGACAGGATCTGGAGGGCGGCCACGAGTCCGTCCCCGGTGGAGCTGTGGTCGCGGAAGATCAGGTGACCGGACTGTTCGCCGCCGAGGTTGAGATCGTCGGCGAGCATGCGGTCGATGACGTGTTTGTCGCCGACGGCGGTGCGGATGACGGAGCCGCCGGCGGCCTGGATGGCGGCGTCCAGGCCGGCATTGGACATGACAGTCGCGACGACGGTCTTCTTCTTGAGGGTGCCTTCGCGGAGCATCTGGAGGCCGGAGATCGCGAGGATGTCGTCGCCGTCGATGAGGACGCCGTTCTCGTCGCAGAGGATGACGCGGTCGGCGTCGCCGTCATGGGCGATGCCGAGGTCGGCGCGGTACTCGCGGACGCGGCTGCAGAGCGCGGATGGATGCATCGAGCCGCAATCCGCGTTGATGTTGGTGCCGTTCGGTTGGACGCCTGTGACGATGAGTTCGGCTCCGAGTTCCTGGAGGACGGCGGGCGTGGACTTGTAGGCGGCGCCGTGGGCGCAATCGAGGACGATGCGGAGACCTTCGAGGGTCATGCCGCGCGGAAAGCTGGTCTTGGCATGCTCGACGTAACGGCCGACGGCGTCGTCGACACGGAAGGCCTTGCCGATCTCGCCGGCGGTGGGACGGATGTTCTCGATCTCCCCGGAGAAGACGAGGTCCTCGATGCGGTCCTCGATGTCATCGGCGAGCTTGTAGCCGTCGGGGCCGAAGAACTTGATGCCGTTGTCATCGTAGGGATTGTGGGAGGCGGTGATGACGATGCCGGCGTCCGCACGGAGGGAGCGGGTGACGTAGGCGACGCCGGGGCTGGGAAGGGGGCCGATGAAGACGACATCGACGCCCATGGAGAGGACCCCGGAGGAGAGGGCGTTTTCGAGCATGTAACCGGAGAGGCGGGTGTCCTTGCCGATGACGATGCGGTAGCGGAGACGGTTGCGGGCCTGACCGGCGAGATTCCGGAAGACGTGGGCGGCAGCGCGGCCGAGCTTGAGGGCGGTCTCGGCCGTGACGGGTTCCACGTTCGCGCGGCCACGGACGCCGTCGGTGCCGAAGATGCGTTTAGGATTCGACATGTTCAGGGGGGGTATCAGGGGTTCTCCTGTGCGCGGCGACTATCAGGGATTTGAACCCTTTCGATCAATACTTCCTGCGGTGACACGGAGCCCAGCTGGGCTCCGGGGGCATTGACGTGGACGGGATGGCGTTCCGCGTCGGCCGGAGAAATCTCGGCGAGGTTGACGTAGACCTCGACATCCGCAGGACGGAGGCGGTTGAGGACATCGGGGCGGCCGCGGAGGACGACGGTGACGTGGGAGGGATTGACGCGGAACTGGCTGAGTTCGGAGGCGAGGGTGAGGACGCGGATGGGGAGGTTTTCGAAGGTGCGGGAGTAGCCCTCGGGGACGACGGGGGCTCCGCCGCCCTGTTCGACGCCTTGGCGGACCGTGGCCCAGATGAGGACGGCGAAGATCAGGGAGAAGATCTTCTGCCACCGGTTGTAGGTGGTGAACTCGCGGAACGACATGGCTCAGGCAGCTTTCTTGTGTTCCGGGCGCTGTGGGCGGAGCCACCGGAACCAGTTGCGGGGCTCGGTGCGGCGGACAAGGACCTGGGTGAGGAAGGAACGGAGTTCCTCGACGGAAACACCGCGGACGAGCTGGCCGCGGTGGGCGTAGGAGATCTGGCCGGTTTCCTCGGAGACAATGACCACGACGGCATCGGTGTCTTCGGTGAGCCCGATGGCGGCGCGGTGGCGGGTGCCGAGGGACTTGTGGAGGTCGACGCGTTGGGTCAGCGGGAAGATGCAGGCGGCCTTGAGGATGCGGTCGCCCTTGAGGATGACGCCGCCGTCGTGGATGGCGTTGTTCGGGAAGAAGATCGTTTCAAGCATCTCGGGAGTGGCCTCGCAGTCGACGTTGACACCGGACTCGATGAGGTCGCCGAGCTGGATGCCCTGTTCGAGGGCGATGAGCGCTCCGATGCGGACGGGGGCGAGGCGGTCGACGGTTTCGCAGATGACCTCGATCTTCTCGCGTTCCTGCTGGGCGTTGGGAATGAGGGGGAGGTTGCCGAGTTGGGCGAGCATGCGGCGGATCTCGGGCTGGAACAGGACGACGATGGCGACAGCCAGGAAGGCGAAGAACTGGTTGAGGAGGGCGTTGAGGACCTGGAGGTTCAGCACCCGGGTCGTCAGCGTCAGGGCGAGGAGGAGCGCGAGGAAGCCTGTGACGATGGGGGCGCCGCGGGTGCCACGGAGAAAGATGAACGCGTGGTAGATGCCGACCGCGAGAATGACGATCTCGAGGGCGGGCCTCCACCAGTCCTGAAGGAATGGAAGGACTCCGTTCATTGAATGTCGGGCGGGCCGGATTGGATGGCCCCCAGAATCTGCAAGGCCTGGTGGGTGGGGGCGACGTCGTGGGTCCGGAAGAGTTGCACCCCCTGTTGCGCGGCCCAGACGGTGCAGGCGAGGCACGCCGGCAGCCGATCCAGCGTTCCTGCCCCGGTGATTTTCCCGAGGAAGCTCTTGCGTGAAATTCCTAGCAGAACCGCATGCGGAAGGCGCGTGAAATCTCGGAGGTTCCGGAGGAGTTCCAGATTGTGGGCGGAGGTCTTTCCGAAGCCGATGCCGGGATCGAGGATCACGCGGTTGGGATCGACACCGGCGAGGGCGAGTTGTTCAAGGCGGTCCTGGAAGAACGCGAGGACTTCGGTGGTGACGTTGGCATACTGCGGTGCCTTCTGCATGGAGGCGGGATCGCCCTGCATGTGCATGCAGACATAGCCGGCGCGGGTGTCCCGGACGACGTGCCACATGGCAGGGTCCGTGCGGTTGGCTTGGATGTCATTGATGATCGAGGCTCCCGCGTCGACGGCGGCAGCGGCGACTTCCGGGTGTCGGGTGTCTATGGAGACCGGCGGGTTTCCAGACCGTGCGAGGCCGCGGATGACAGGGAGCACCCGTCTGAGTTCCTCGGTCGCGTCCACCGGTTGGGCGCCGGGGCGGGTGGATTCCCCGCCAATGTCGAGGACGTCGGCACCTTCGGCGATCAGCCGTTGGCCATGGGCGATGGCGCGGTCCGGATCCAGGAAGTCACCGCCGTCGGAGAAGCTGTCCGGGGTGACGTTGACGATCCCCATCAGCAATGGACGGGCGCCGAGGTCCAGGGACTGGTCCCGGGCGTGCCATGTGCGTTGGATGGGTGAGTTCAAGGTTTGGTGCGGTCCCGCGCGTTGTCGGGTTGGACGGTTCAGTACGTCTGGTTGGACGTCGCGGCAGCGGGGGAGCGCTGGATCAGTTCGATCTCGTATCCTTCGGGCGCGTCCACGAAGGCGAACCCGCCTGAGCCATCGGCCTTGTAGTGGGGACCGTCGGAATACGCCAAGCCGAGCCGGGAGAGGTGTTCGGCGAAGGCGGCGAGGCTCTCGACCTCGAAGGCGAGGTGGGTCAGGTCGGATTGGACGTGAACGGGGCCGCTCGCCGGGAAGGAGCACAGTTCGATGGTTTCCTCGCTGCCCGGGGCCTTCAGGAAGACGAGTTCCGAGCCGCGGGGCGACTTGTGCCGACGGATTTCGTCGAGGCCCAGGACCTCACGGTAGAACCGGACGGAACGGTCGAGGTCGTCGACGCGATAACGGGTATGGAGCAGGCGGGAAACGCGCATGATGCAGCAAGGCTAGCCGTGGGTGCTGGGGAGGCAAACGGGGAAGTGTTTGAAGGTGTGTTTGGTATCCATAGGACCGTAGGTTGGGGCATGGACTTTGCGTGGGAACCGCCGTGGGCCGGGTTGGGGAGGCTGTGGGAGGGGGAGGCGTATCGGTTCCAGTTCCACCTGCGGCCGGGTCGACCGGGATGGCTGGACCGCGGCAGGCCCCCCGAGTCGGTGCTGGCGGAGAGGCGCGCGGTCCTGTCGGGTGCTGGGCACCGAGGTGTTGTCTGGGGGCAAGGCGCGGATGAATGCTGGTCGGGGGTGGAGAAGTTGCTGGGGGAATCGTTGCGGGCTGCAGCCGCCGGGGGGCAGACCCCACGGGAGCGCGCGTCCCGCGCGGCAGCGGTCTGGGCTCCTGATTTCCTGTTGTTGAAACGGGATGGAGACGAATTCCGGTTTGTGGGGGGCTCGGTGTGTTTCCCCAGCGGGTGGGATCCGGCGGAGAAGTTGGGAAAGACCGTGATGGAGATCCATGGACCGGTGCCGGGGTTGAACGCGGCGCTGGGAGCACGGATCGGGACGTTTCTCGGTGGCGTGCAGTCTGGACAGGTGCTTGAACGCGAGAACTGGGGATTGGGGGCGAACGGGGCGCTCGACCTGCATCCGGAGGCGGGGGCGCCGAAGCTCCAGGCAGGCACGCCGGATGCGGACGTGTGGTTCCGGTTGGAGGAACAGGCCTTTGTAGGAGTGGCTGGCGGTGAGGTCCTGTTGTTCCTGATCCACGTCCGGACCTGGCCGCTGTTGGAGGTGTTGGCGGCGACGGGTTCCGGGGTGGATTTCGATCGGATGCTGGCGTCGATGCCGGCCGCGGTGGCGGAATACAAAGGACTGGCGGATTGGTTGGCCGGGCGGGGCGGGCGATGAAGTTACCAGACGATCACGCGTGCGACGCTTCCAGTTTCCAGCGTGGTCCGGGGCGGGACGTCGACCAGGCCGTTGGCGGCGGCGAGGGTTGAGAGCACGTGGGAACCCTGGATCCCGGTGGAACGGATGGCGGCGTTGTGATCGAGGTGCACGCGCATGAAATGACGCCGCGAATCCGGGTTTGTCAGCGGTTCGGTGAGGATGCCGGGACGGGAGTCGGGGGCGGGGGTGGCGGACCCGGCGAGTTGCCGGAGGGCAGGCAGGGCGAGAAGGACGGCGGTGGCGAAGGCGGACACCGGGTTTCCGGGCAGGCCGATGAGGTAGGTGCTCTCGCGTTGGCCGGCGAAGAAGGGCTTTCCCGGTTTGATGGCGACGCGCCAGAAATCGAGGCGGAAGCCGATCTCCAGCGCGGTCGACTTGATCAGGTCGTGGTCGCCGACGGACGCCCCGCCCACGGTGAGGATGACCTGGGCTTCACGGGCGCAGGTTTCGAGGGCTTCACGGGTGGCGTTGGGGGCGTCGGAAACCACGGCGGTGTGGACGACCCGGGCGCCGGCGGATTCGCAGAGGCGGGAGAGGGCGCCGAGGTTGGATTCGTAGATGCAGCCGGGGGTCAGCGGGGCGCCCGCCGCGCG
>JBIKWS010000246.1:0-5923 GCA_044356195.1 Cyanophyceae cyanobacterium | reverse complement strand
TTTCGGCCACCCGCGCACAGACGGCCGTCTTCGAAACCGTCGAGAACCTGGGGTTCACCAACGAGACCACGCTGACCTTCACCCTCTCCCAGCTTCTCGCCGGCGCGCCCCAGCACACCATCGGACGCCTCCGACTGTCCGCCACGACAGCGCCCCGGCAGGAGTTCGCCGACGGCCTTTCCACCGGTGGCAACCTCGGCACCAACTGGGTCGTCCTCGAACCCGCCACCTTCGCCACCGATTCCGGTGGGCCCGTCACGGTCTTGCCCGACCAATCCCTGCTCTTTGGCGGCGTGAGTCCGGTCACGGATGTCTATTACATCCGCGCCTACACCGCGCTGACCAATATCACCGGCTTCCGCCTCGAAGTTCTGGAAGACCCGTCCCTACCGGGTGGCGATGGACCGGGTCGGCAACCCGAGAACGGAAACTTCGTCCTGACCGGATTCGAAGTCTCCGCCCTCGCCGGCCGCGTCACCAACGTCCTGATCCCGACGATCCTTTCGTTGGCTTCCGAACGGACGCCTTCCACGCAGACGGCCGTGGTTCCCCTCCAGATCAACGCGGCGGGCATCGAGAACACGGTCAGCTTCAGTCTCGCCTTCGAACCGGCCCGTCTTTCCTTCCTGAGCGCGTTGCCGGCGCCCGCCTTGTCGAACCTGGTGGTCACCCTCGACACCAACCAACTCGCGACCGGACGCCTCGGCGTCATTGCGGCCCTGCCACCGGGTGCGACGCTGCCTGCCGGTTCGCAGGAGGTGATCCAACTGCGATTCAACACGGCCCGGAGCGCCGGCGACTTCCAGACGCTGCTCACGACAACGGACTCGCCGACCCCGTCGCGCCTCCTTTCGGCCGGCGGAACAGAAGTGGAATCCCGATGGAACTCCACCACGCTCTTCGTCACAGGCACACGTGAGTTTCCGCAATTCCGGATGCCCAGCTTCACCGCGATGGCCGGCACCGAGGTGGAGATCCCCGTGAACCTCGTCTCTTACGGCACCGAAAACGCCCTGAGCTTCTCGGTCAATTACGGGCTCCCGACCGCCACCTTCCTCGGCATCGAATCCAATCCCGCCCACACCAACCTCCAGTTCCTCGCCAATACGAACCAACTCTCCACGGGACGTATCGGCCTCATCGCCGCCCTTCCCGCCGGTCAAAGCCTGGGCACCGGCACCAACGAATTGTGCCGCATCCGCCTGCGCCTCCCCATCACGGCGCTCGGTCCGGTTTCCCTGCGCTTCCAGAGCAGCCCCACGCCCCAGCAGGTCGTGGACGCCAACGCCCAGCCGATCGATACCCAGTGGTTCAGCAGTTCATTCAACGTCCTGCCAGCGGAACTCGAATCCGATGTCCACCCGCGCTCCAACCCGAACCGCCTGGTGAACGTCTCCGATTGGGTCCAGATCGGGCGCTTTGTGGCAGCTCTCGACGATGCCGCACCCGGAACCGAATTCCAGCGGGCCGACTGCGCGCCGCTCACCACCGCCGGAAACGGTCTCCTCACCGTCAGTGATTGGGTTCAGGCGGGCCGCTCCGCCGCAGGCCTCGATCCCTTGACCCTGCTGGGCGGGCCGAACCAACCCTCCACCAACGGCCCCAACCGCCGCCTGCCGGCACCGGCCCTCGAAACCGATCGCGCCCTGAAGGTCGTCGCGGACGAATTCCTGAAGGGGCGCACCAACGAGATCGCCATCCACTTCACTGCGCTCGGCGACGAAAACGCCCTCGCCTTCAGCGTCGCCTTCAATCCCGCCGCCATTGAATTCGTCGACAGCCGCCTGGGCACGTCCGCCGGTCCCGCCACCTGGAACCTCAACACCCGGCAACTCGCGAACGGCCGCATCGGCGTCGCCATGGCCCTCAACGTCGGCAGTCGCTTCGCCGCCGCGGAAGGTCCCATCCTCCACCTGCGATTCCGCACCAAGGGAGCCGACGGTTCGCCCATCCAGTTCGCCGACGGCCCCGTCATCCGCGAAGTCGCCAGCCCGGCAGCCCTGCCGCTCAACACCGCCTGGGTCGGAGCCTCGGTCGCTTTGGCCCAGCCGAGTCTCACTTTCGCCCTGGATCCCACGGATCCGGCCAACCCGATCGTCCTGTCGTGGTCGGCGAAATTCACCGACGCCCGGCTGAAGACCGCGGAAAGCATCCGGCCCGAAGCCTGGCAGGACGTGCCCACCGCCCCGGTGCTCTCGGCCGGACGTTATCAGGTCCGCCTTCCCGCCAGCGCGAACGCCGCGTTCTTCCGCGTCGAGGAACCCTGAGCCGGCGACTCGACAGCCTGCCCGGTCCCGGCCTACGTTCCGCGCATTCAGAATGAAGGTCGTGATCCTTTGTGGCGGTCTGGGCACGCGTCTCCGTGAGGAGACCGAGTATCGTCCCAAGCCCATGGTTCCCGTCGGCGGGCGCCCGGTCCTCTGGCACATCATGAAGTACTACGCCCATTTCGGGCACAAGGACTTCATCCTCTGCCTCGGATACAAGGGTGACGTCATCAAGGATTACTTCCGGAACTACCTCTGGCACACGTCCGACGTCACCCTCCGCCTCGGCCGCAACCCTCAGATCCGTTACCACAATTCCCACGAGGAGGAGGACTGGACCGTCACCCTCCTCGAAACCGGCCTCGAAACGCAGACCGGCGGACGCCTCCGCCGCGCCCTGGCCCACGTCACCGACGACACCTTCCTGTTCACGTACGGCGACGGCCTCACCAATTCGGACGTCAACGCTTCCGTCCGATTCCATCTCACCCACGGAGCCATCGCCACCATCACCGCGGTCAAGCCCAGCGGCCGGTTCGGGGAGCTCGCCATGGACGGCCAGACCATCACCGCCTTCCGGGAGAAGCCCGAACAGGAAAGCTCCTACATCAGCGGCGGGTTCATGGTGCTGAACCGACGGGTCGGCGAATACATCGATCCCGAGGACAGCTGCAGCTTCGAGAAGGCCCCGCTCGAACGCCTCGCCAACGCCGGCCAGCTCAAGGCCCATTGCCACGACGGCTTCTGGCAGTGCATGGACACCTACCGCGAACAGCAGCTCCTCGAAGGGCTCTGGAGATCCGGCAACGCCCCGTGGAAGGTCTGGTGATCCCCATGTTCGGCGGCTTCTATTCCGGAAAGGTCGCAGCCATCACCGGGCACACCGGTTTCAAGGGTGCGTGGCTGGCCTTCTGGCTGGCCCAACTCGGCGCCCGCGTCACCGGCTTCAGCCTCCCGCCGCCCACCGATCCCAACCTCCACGAGATCCTCGGCCCCTCATCGCTGGATTCCCAGACCACCGGCGACATCCGGGATCTCCCCGCCCTCACCCGTTGGCTCGATTCCACCCGGCCGGACGTCCTCTTCCATCTCGCCGCCCAACCACTCGTCCGCCTCTCGTACAAGGACCCCCTCGACACGCTGACCTCCTGCGTCCTCGGCACGGCCCACGTCCTCGAAGCCGTCCGGACCCTCGGCCTGAACACCCGCCTGGTGATCGTCACCACCGACAAGGTCTACGAGAACCGCTCGTGGCCCTACGGCTACCGCGAGAACGATCCCCTCGGCGGCCATGATCCCTACTCCGCCAGCAAGGCCGCCGCCGACCTGATGACCCAGTCGTGGCGCCGCTCCTTCTTCCCCCCGGGACGCATCGCCACCGTCCGCGCCGGCAATGTCATCGGCGGCGGCGACTACGCCGTCGACCGCATCGTGCCGGACATCATCCGATCCAGCTTCTCCAACGTTCCCCTGCAGATCCGGAACCCCGAATCCACCCGCCCGTGGCAGCACGTTCTCGACTGCCTCAGCGGTTACCTCGAGGTCGGCGCACGTCTCGATGGTTCCCCTGATTTCCCCGAGGCCTTCAATTTCGGTCCCGGCCCCGACGGCAACCGCTCCGTCCGCGAGGTCATCGCCGAGTTCAACCGGCACTGGGGAATCGCGTGGGAAAAGGTCGGCTCCGAACCCCAGCTCGCCGAAGCCAGCCTCCTGAACCTCACCATCGATCGCGCCTGCGCCCGGCTCGGCTGGCGACCGGTCTGGAACTTCGAGGAATCCGTCCAACGCACCGCCGCCTGGTACGCCCTCCGCCACACCGGCACCGACCCCAACCTGGTCGATCTCTCACGCACCCAGATCCTGGAATTCTGCCAGGCCGCACGCACCGCACGTGTCGCCTGGGCCACCCGCCCTTCCTGACTCCATGACGCCCGCCTTCCACTGCCGCGCCTGCGGTTCCCACGCCGGACGCCCCGTCCTCGACCTCGGCCTCCAGCCCCTCGCCAACAACCTCCCCCGACCCGAGGACCTCGGCCGGACCGAGCCGCGCTTCCCGCTCCGTCTCGCCGTGTGCGAATCCTGCTGGATGCTCCAGATCACCGACATCGTCCCGCCCGTCGAACTCTTCAGCGAGTACCTCTACTTCTCGTCGTTCAGCGACGCCATGCTCCGCCACGCGCGACTCGCCGCGGAACAGCACATCGCCTCCGAAAAACTTCACGCCGGATCCTTCGTCGTCGAGGTCGCCTCCAACGACGGATACCTGCTCCGCAACTTCGTCGACGCCGGCATCCCTTGCCTCGGCATCGAGCCCGCCACCAACATCGCGCGCGTCGCCTCCGAAAAGGGCATCCCCACCCTCAACCGCTTCTTCACGCTCGATCTCGCCCGCCAACTCGCCACCCCTCCACCAGCCGGCCGGGTGCCCTCACCCGGCGCCCCTTCTGCCGGCGAACCCAGCCCCTCCGCTTCCCGCGCCGACCTCATCCTCGGCAACAACGTCTTCGCCCACGTTCCCGACACCAACGATTTCGTCGCCGCACTCGCCGCACTCGTGAAACCCACGGGCCGGATCGTCCTCGAATTCCCGTACGCCTGCGACCTCGTCGAACACCTCGAATTCGACACCATCTACCACGAACACGTCTTCTACTTCACGCTGACATCCCTGATCCCGCTCTTCGCCCGCCATGGGCTCGACGTCGTCGATGTGGAACGGATCCCCATCCACGGCGGTTCCCTCCGTTTCTCAGCAGCCCCCGCCGGCTCCCGTCCCATCGCCGATTCCGTCCGCCAATTGCTCGCGGAGGAAACCGAGAAGGGTGTCGCGTCGCACGCGTACTACGAAGCCTTCGCCGGAAAGGTCCACGCCCTCCGCACCCAACTGCTCGACCTGCTCCGCGACCTGCGCGCCAAAGGCCATCGCGTTGCCGCCTACGGTGCCTCCGCCAAGGGCTCCACCCTGCTGAACTTCTACGGCATCGGACGGGACGGCTTCGACGCCCTCGAGTTCGTCGCCGACCGCAGCACGGCCAAGCAGGGACGTCTCACCCCCGGTTCGCACCTCCCGATCGTTCCTCCATCCGAACTCCTCGCGCGCCGTCCCGACTTCGCCCTGCTGCTGACCTGGAATTTCGCCGACGAGATCCTCGCCCAGCAACAGGAGTACCGCACCGCGGGCGGACGTTTCATCCTTCCGGTTCCCACCGTCCGGATCGTCTAGCTCCACCCCTTGCCGCACGCCCCACATCGCGTAGTTTCCCGTCACCGCACGCTTTGAAAGCACTCGTCGAAACCGCCGACCGCCGCACAGAACGAGCCTTCCTCGTCGGCCTCGAACTCAAGTCCCGCTCGGCCTGGGACGTCCGCGATTCACTCGACGAACTCGGGGAACTCGCCACCACCGTCGGTGCCGTCGTCCTCGGCGATGGCACCCAGAAGCTCGACGCGCCCCATCCGACCAGCTGCATCGGACCCGGCAAGGCCGCGGAATTCGCCACGCGCTGCAAGGAACTCGGCGTCGACACCGTGATCTTCGACGACGAACTCTCAGGTGCGCAGACCCGGAACCTGGAGGAGACCTTCGGATGCAAGGTCCTCGACCGGACCTCGCTCATCCTCGAGATCTTCGCGCAGCGCGCCCGCACCCGCGAAGG
>JBIKWS010000245.1:0-5925 GCA_044356195.1 Cyanophyceae cyanobacterium | reverse complement strand
ACGGACTCCCCGTCGTGGCGGTCGCCTCCATCTCGTGGTTGCGCACGAGCAGGGTCTTCCCACCCGGTCCCGCAAAGGCCCCCATGCCGTCGTGAAGCCCGGGCACCAGAAAGCCGTCGTCCATGGTGTCGCCCGTTTCGGAAAAGGCGTTGTAGGAAAACCCGGGCGCCAGATCGAGTGTCCCATGGAAATCCGCCTCCAGCCTTGCGTCAAGGGACGCCCCATCGCGGGCGCTCGTCCGGGACTCAGCCGTCAACCGCTGAAGCCCAGTGAAGGCCAGGGCCGTCAGGCCCGATCGCTGCAGGAAGTTCCGACGATGGATGTTCATACGGAGGATATCTGAAGGCCAACACCGCCCCGGGATTCCGCCCCGGACCCTTGGAGCGCGCACAATCCCGACGTGTGGACCTTCGCCCGTTATCGCGGCTTCCGGGAGCACCGCGCAACGCTCCGAACACGTGATCCGCCCCACAACACAGGATTTAACCTCGCCGTCACTCTGGGTGTCTGCGTATGGCCTGCCCGTTCCCAGCTAGTATCCGCCGCCCTCCCTCCGACCAAAGTCGAATTCCGTCCTGACCGCTTCCAGCGCATCGTCGCCGCCGCTTGATGAAATCAACCTGGCTCCTGTGGATCGTCGGCTTGCTCGGGGGTGCCGCCACGGCCAGCGAACCAAGAATGCTGACCCTGCTTTTCGCCCTCCCCATGTCCGGCTCCAATCCCGACCTCCATCCGCTCAGCCAGGCCATCGACCCGGGCGACATCCAGTTCAAGCTCCGTAAGGCCGCCGCAGTCGGGGAGGATTACGCCGTCGAAGCCGTGTACCGTCCCCGCCGCGAATGGGACATGAAGAAGACCCGCAACCTCGGCTTGCTCGGAGGCTGGATCGGCGGAAACTCCGGCGGATTGATCCGGACGCAGCGGGAGACATTCCATTCCTTCCGGCAGCCGTTCACAGCAACAAACTCGGAGATGAACTTCTCCGTCGCGTTGCGCGACCCGGACGCCGATTTCAAATCCTACCAACTGGAAAGCGTCCGGATCGTCGGCCGCCTGACCGGCACGCTGCGATTCGAACGATGGTTCCCTGAGCGCCCATTCCTCGACCACGGCTTCGGCCTGCACTGTGCGGAAGATCGGCTTCACGGAAGCCTGCGTCCCAGCGGCCTCGCCGCCGCACCGCTTCAAGGTTCGCTTCCACTCTGGCCCACGCTGCGTCACGTCGATCTCGACTTCGCCCCGGTCCACCTCCCGGGACTCCATCTTTTCGAAGCCTCCGCCAAACATCACTGGGATGGATGGCGCCAGACCTCGCCCCAGTCCTGGCCCTGTGGACAGACCATCGTCCTGCGGCATACGAACGCGCCCACGGTCTGGCGCGCGAACGAATACCATCCGTTCCCCGCTGGCGGCGACGCGCCGCACAAGCCTCCCCAACCACCCGCCGGCACCCTGCCGGGCGTCCACGTCGAGGTCTTCTGGCCCGAAGGCACCCAACTGGATTTCCCCGAGACCCGATTCGACAACGACGTCGAGATGGTGTCGGTCCCGGTTTCGAAACTTCCGTCGCACGCCGCCGAACTACTGGCCGACAGCGTCCGCCTGCGTCCTGGTCTCGAACAAGGATCGCTGTCCGCCAAGGAATGGGAGGAACTGGAGGAAAGCCTTCCGGAAACCGAACGCCCCCTCACCATGGAGATGGCCACCTCCAAGGACGATCTGTCGATCCTTCGCATCACCCGCAAGCCCGGCTTCACCGAACCCTGGCTCTGTCTCTTCCTCACCCCCTACGACAACGACCGCCGTTACCGGATCACATCCCTCCTGCTCTCGCCCCGTGGCTGGACCGGCCCGTTGCCGGAGTGAGCGCGATGCCGCGAACACGCCGCGCGTAGGGCCCCTTGCATCGAAGATGAATCAAATCATCCCCCTCGCCTTCCTTCGTTGAAGTAGCCCCGCTCCCTTACCGAGCGCCCACCGAGAGTTCCGTGCCCAGAGCCTCACCTTCGGCCATGGGGCGTCGGCCCTCGCCGCGCCACCAGGTGGTTCCCCGAAGCACTCCCGCGCGCAGGTGGACCTGATGCCCGACAATGCGCCCGTAGGCCGCCACGGGACTCTGGCATCCGCCACCCATGCCCCGCAGGAAGGCCCGCTCCGCCACCACGCACCGCCAGGTATTTCCGTGGTTCAAGGCCATCGCCACCTCCCGCGCCTCGGCATTGTCCGACCGGATCTCGATGCCGATCGCGCCCTGCCCCACCGCCGGCAACATCTCCTCCGGTTCGAGCAAGGTCGCGCACAGGCCCTCTGGCGGCGGCTCGAATCCGTGACCCGGGCGCAGCACCGGATCGAGGATCAACCGCGACTTGGGACCCACAAACATTCCCAACCGGACCAGTCCCGCTGCGGCCAGGATCGTGGCATCGAACCGCGCATCCTGAACGAGCTTGCCGAGGCGCGTCCCGACATTCCCACGGATCGGCATCACCTCAATATCCGGCCGAAGCGAACTTAGCCACGCCGCGCGGCGCGTGCTGCTCGTGGCGATGACGGTCTTCGGAGGCAGCTTCGAAAGCTTCAGGGGTGGCTCGAACCCCCGCATCATGCGCGTCCCCGGCGACCACTCCGCCGGGGGTGGCAAGGACGCCACCAGCGCCGAACTCCGGTAAACCAGCACGTCCCGCACGTCCGCCCGCGGCAACACCCCGGCCAGTTCCAGTCCTGACGGCAGTTCCGTCGGCAGATCCTTGAGGCTGTGCACGGCCAGGTCTGCGCCGCCCGACTCCAGTTCCACCTCCAGTTCCTTGGTAAAAAGCCCACGCGGCAGCGCGCCGTCCGGATTCGCGAGGGACGCCGTCTGCATCTGGTCGCCGGTCGTCCGGACGATCTTCAGCTCGAAGCTACGCCCGGGAAACAGCGCCTTTGCCGATTCCATGACCGACCGCGCCTGAGCCAGTGCCAGCGCGGATCCGCGCGTGGCGATCACCATCGTTCGATTTGGATTCACAGTCTGAAAAGCATTCGCTGGCGGGACGCCTGCGAGGCGCCGAAGCCCGTTGGAAGATCAGGCCGGCCGGACCGGAACGGCCGGCCCCAACCGACCACCGCTGGCCTCGCCACCCGTCCACTGCGCCACCCTGGCACGGATCAAATCCTCGCATCGCGCCACTTCGGCCCGACGCAACCGCGCGTATTGATCCGCGACGGTCTGAAGGTGATCCACATTGTACAGGAACACGTCGTCCAACTTCTCCACTTCAGGATCTATGTCCCGGGGGACAGCGAGATCGATCAGGAGCAGCGGTCGGGCCGGACGCGATGGCATCAACCGTTCCAGGCGTGCGCGATCCACCACATAGTGCGGGGCGCTCGTGCTCGACACGAGGATGTCGACCCGTTGGAACTCGCGCTCCCACTCGTCGAAGTGCACCGCCCGTCCGCCGAGCTCGTCCGCGAGTGCAGCCGCCCGGTCGAACGAGCGGTTCGAAACCATGAGGCTGCGTGCGCCACGACTGAGCAACGCGCGGGCCGTCTTTTCGCCCATGTCACCCGCACCCAGGATGATCACCTCCCGATGTTTCAGGTCGTCGAAGATCTTCTCCGCCAGTTCGACCGCCACCGACGCCACCGAGGTGTTGCCGCGCTGGATCTGGGTTTCCGAGCGGAGCAGCTTTCCCATGCTGAACGCGCGCTGGAAGGCCTGGTTCAGGACCTTGCCCGTGAACCCTCCGCGCAGGGCGAGATCGTAGGCCTTCTTGAGCTGTCCCAGGATCTCGGTTTCGCCGAGCACCAGGGAATCCAGTCCGCCCGCCACCCGGAACAGATGCTCGAGGCATCCACCATCCAGATGCGTATAGGTCACCGCACCGATGTCCCCTTGAAACCGCCGGTCGGTTCCGAGGAACTCCCGCAATCGTCGCGCGCCCATCCGCGAATCCCCCGCCACCGACGCGTACAACTCCACCCGGTTGCACGTCGACAGCAGCACCGCCTCCTCCACCCACCCGGACTTCTTCAACGCCTCCAGCGCCACCGGCACCGCATGCTCGCCGTAGGCGAAGTTCTCGCGAACCTCGACCGGTGCCGTCCGATGATTGAGCCCGACTACGACAATGGACATGTCAGCGGGTGGTCAGGGTGATGCGGGCCGGCACGGGCTCGGCACCGGTGGACGTGGACGCGCGGTGCAATCCAGAGAGCAGGTAGATGCCCCAGAAGGTGAGCAGCAGGAAAGCGAACCCGGCGACGGCGCCGAGGGCCAAACGCCGTCCCCGCTGATCAAAACGCCACCGGGCCACGACCATCCCGGCGTACATTAGCCAGGTCAGACCCGAGTAAACCACGAAGGGATCGGTACTCAGGTAAGAACCCTTGGCCGCCTTGAGGTAAAAGACCCCGGTGACCAAGCCTGCGGTCAGCAGGCCCACGCCGGCGAGCAGGCTTCCGCCGGTCACGGCTTCCACCCGCGTGATCGGCGGCAGCAACGACGCCATCGCCCGCGCCTTGTGATTCTTCAGGGTGTTCGCCTCCATGAGGTACATACCGCCCGTGAGCGCCCCCAGGCCAAACGCTCCGTAGGCCAGGAGGATGAAGGTCGCATGCAGGCTTTTCCATCCAGGCACCAACCGCGTTCCCGCCTCCGGTGCATCCAGCGCCGGCATCAGGGCGAACACACCGACTCCCAACAGCAACGGAGCGACAAAGACGCCCAGGAACCGCACGTGCCGCACCACCCCGACCAGGAGGTAAGACACGGCGATGGTCCACAGCAGGAATGTTGTCGCTTCGTAGAGATTGCGGATCGGGCACCGCGAGAGGCTCACCCCGCGAGCCACCAGTGCCAGCGTGTGCAGGGCGAATCCCGCCCACAGGAGTCCATAGAGCGCATGGTTGTCCCGACGAAACCCATGCCGCCAGACCAGCACGCCGAATAGCGCCGCTACGCCGTACAACAGCACGGCGCCCAGGAACCAGTGGCGATCGCTCAACCCGAACACGGCCGCGAAGGTACGTTCCAACCCTTCCGGGGCAAGCCTGCCTTCGCTGTCATTCCACGCCCTGTCGGATCCCGATGCTCCCCCTGGAGCCCTGCTCGGTATCGGGATCGCAATCGGGATCGGGATCGAACCCGGTTCTTCCCTTTGAATTCTCGATTCCGATGCCGTCTGCCCCTACCTCTCTGAGAACTGGTTTCTGGCGACTGGCAACTCCCCTCACACTTTTCCTAGGCCACCCCCTCACCTCTCCTCCAGACTGCGCGGCATGATTTCGTTGATCATCGGAACCAATCGTCCCGACTCGAACTCCGCCCGCGTGGCACGCCGCGTCGCGGAACTCTATGCCGCCCTCGGTGAACCCCTGCACATCATCGACATCGGCCAATTCCCGGCCGATGCCTTCGCGCCGACCTCCTACGCGTCCAAGTCACCGGCCGTCGTCGCCGCCTCCGACGCCATCCTCCAATCCCGCGGGTTGATCGTCGTCACGCCGGAGTACAACGGATCGTTCCCGGGCGCCCTCAAGTGCCTGATCGACCTGCTGCCCTTCCCAGCCGCCTTCGACCATCGCCCGGTGGCCTTCATCGGCGTTTCGGCGGGAGAATCCGGAGCCCTGCGTCCGGTGGAACACCTGCAAGGCGTGTTCGGCTACCGCAACAGCTACATCTTCCCGGATCGCGTCTTCATCCCGGCCATCTACAACGTCCTCGGCAAGGACGGACACATCAGCGACGCCAAGCTCGTCGCCCGGCTCCAGCGTCAGGCCTCCGGCTTCCTCGCCTTCGTCAAGGCCCTGCCCCCCGCGCCCTCGATCGACCGCATCGGCGTGTGCTCGTGGTCGCTCCAACCCGCATCGCCCACCGAACTTCTCGAACGCCTCGCCGGCACCGGCGTCCGCGCCCTCCAACTCCACCTCGATCCCCTCCGT